>JANMSA010000868.1:0-7239 GCA_031388865.1 Acidobacteriota bacterium
CCCGTTCCGGGCGCGGCCGAGCTCGGACGCGTACTCGACGAGCACGCGGACGTCGATCTCCTCGACGTCCGTCCCGCGGCGCGCGAGCCAGTCTTCGAGGCCGCGCAGGTCGGCCGCGTAGGCGCGCCGGGTCGACTCGGCCAAAGCCGGCGAGGCGAGGAAGCGGTCGATCGCGATGGCGGTGTCCACCCGGGGCGATTTCCCTAGAGTCGAGGTATGTCCTTCGCTCTCGCATCCGGCGCCGAGGCCCGCTGGACCGGCACACCCGGCTCTCGCGCCGTCGTCTGCGTCAACGGCGGCACCGCCGCCGAGCTGCCGGGAACCTGGAGCGCTTCGGTCGAGTGGCTTGTTCGTCGCCTGTCCGCCGGCCATCCCTCGCTGGCCTTTCTCGAGGTGCGCTACCGCATCAAGTCGTGGCGGAAACTGGAGCTGTGCGTCGAGGATGCGCGCGCGGCGGTGGCGGTGGCGGGCGAGGCGGGTGCGGCCGAGGTGGCGCTGCTCGGCTTCTCGATGGGCGGCGCCGTCTCGGTGCACGTCGCCGGCGATCCCGGGGTCTCGACCGTGATCGCACTCGCGCCGTGGCTCTACCCCGAGCTCGACCTCTCTCCGCTCGACGGCCGCCGCTTCGCCGTCCTGCACGGCTCGTTCGACCGCGGCCTGCCCGGGATCCCTGGCGTCAGCCCCGAGCTCTCGCTGCGCGGCTACGAGCGAGCCCGGGCGCGAGGCGTCGACGCTGAGCGCACGGTGATCGACGGTGCGATCCACCCGATCGCCCTGCGCGCCCCCTGGGGCGGCACGGTGCCGATGCCGCGGGCCGGCCGTTGGGCCGAGCTCGTCGGCAAGGAGCTGAAACGATTTTGCGCATAGGCCTGTACCGGGGCCTCCGGCGGCCGGTGTGGCTGCTGGCGCGGGTGCTCTACCGGATCGAGATCGTCGGCCGGATCCCGCCGCGCGCCTGCGTCGTCGCCGCTAACCACGAGTCAGTGCTCGACACGCCGCTGCTCGCGCTTGCTTCGAAGCGGCCGTTGCGCTTCCTCGCGAAGGAGGAACTCTGGCGTTACCGGCCGGGGGCCTGGCTGGTGGATGCGCTGGGAGCGGTGCCTGTCGCCCGTGGCCGCGAAGGGTACGTCGCGATCGACCGGGCGGAGGAGCTGATTCGGGCGGGGGAACTGGTGGCGATCTTCCCGCAGGGCACGGTGAAGGGTGGAGCGTGGACGCGCGGCGCGGCCCGGCTCGCGCTCGCGACGGGCGTCCCGCTCGTGCCGGTCCGGATCATCGGGACGGCGCGAGCCCTGTCGCGCGGTCGCGTCGGCTTCCCCCGCATCCGGATCGTCGTCGGCGAGCCGCTCGCGGTCGAGTCGGCGCGCCCGACCGTGGCCGCGGCGCGGGAGCTGACGCGTGCGCTCGAAGCTGCGGTCGAGGGCTTGTAACTATCCGTTCTAAAGCCTAAACTTCGTTCGTTCGATCTTTGGTGCCGTCATCCAACTAGAGGGGTACAGATGAGAAAGCTTCGCCTCGCGACGATGCTGACCATGCTCGTGGCGACCGCCGCGCTCGCTCCGGGCGCAAGCAGCGCCGAGCGACCGTCCCGCTACATCGTCGTCTTCAAGCAGTTCGCCACACCCGAGGCGGCGCCGGCCGCGCACGAGCTTGCCGGCCGCTACGGCGCCCGCGCTGAGGCCGTCTTCGAGCACGCGCTCAAGGGCTTCGCCGTCAGCCTGCCGCCGGGACTCGCCGCCAAGCTCGCGGAGGACGACCGCGTCGCCTACGTGGAGCCGGACGTCGAGTTCACCACGATGACGACTCAGACCGGCGCCACGTGGGGGCTCGACCGGATCGACCAGCGTACGCTGCCGCTCAGCGGCACGTACACGTACACCGCGACGGGGGCCGGCGTGAAGGCGTACATCATCGACACCGGGATCAACGTCGCCCACAACGAGTTTGGTGGCCGCGCCATCAACGGCCACGACGCCGTCGACGGCTCACTGCCGGCAGCGGACTGCAACGGTCACGGCACGCATGTCGCCGGCACGGTCGGCGGCACCACGTACGGCGTGGCGAAGAGCGTCACTCTGGTTGCAGTCCGCGTGCTCGACTGCGCCGGCTCCGGCACGAACGCCGGAGTCATCGCGGGCATCGACTGGGTCACCGGCGACCACGCCGCGGGAGCCCCAGCCGTCGCCAACATGTCCCTCGGCGGTGGTGCCTCGACCGCACTCGACGACGCGGTGCGCCGCTCCGTCACCGACGGCGTCACCTACGCCCTCGCGTCGGGCAACGACAACCTCGACGCCTGCAACGGCTCGCCTGCGCGTGTCGCCGAGGGCATCACGGTGAACTCCTCGACCAGCACCGATGCTCGCTCCTCGTTCTCGAACTTCGGTACCTGCACCGACATCTTCGCGCCGGGCTCCTCCATCACCTCGGCGTGGTACACGAGCAACACCGCCACCAACACCATCAGCGGTACGTCGATGGCGACGCCTCATGTCGCGGGCGCAGCGGCGCTCTACCTGCAGGGCAACACCACGGCATCGCCTTCGGCGGTGGCCACAGCGCTGATCAACAACTCCACACTCAACAAGATCACCAGCCCCGGCACCGGTTCGCCGAACCGTCTGCTCTACACCGGCTTCATCGGCGGTGGCGGAACGCCGGCTCCGACGATCTCGAGCTTCTCGCCGACGTCTGGCGGCACGGGCACGAGCGTGACCATCACCGGTACGAACTTCACCGGTGCTACTGCTGTGTCCTTCAATAACCAGGGCGCCACCTTCAGCGTCGGCAGCGCGACCTCCATCACCGCTACTGTTCCGAACTGCTCCTCGACGGGTCAGGTCCGCGTCACGACCGCAGGCGGCACCGCGGTGAGCGCAGGTTCCTTCACCGTCACTGGTTGCGGCGGTGGCGGCGGGGCGCAGCAGCTCCTGCTCAACCCCGGCTTCGAGTCCGGCGCCGTCAACTGGACGCAGACCGCGGGCGTCATCGACAGCTCCACCGGCCGCCCGTCGCGCACCGGTGCGTGGAAGGCCTGGCTCTGTGGCTACGGCGCGGCTCATACGGACTACGTCTATCAGAACGTGACCATCCCTTCGACGGCCACCTCTGCGACTCTGTCGTTCTGGGTGCGCATCGACACCGCCGAGACCACCACCAGCATCGCATACGACAAGCTCTCCGTGCAGGTCAGCACGAACGCGGGCACGACCTACACCACCCTGGCCACATATTCGAACCTGAACAAGAACACGATCTACGTCCAGAAGTCGTTCGACCTTCTGGCCTACAAAGGTCTGACCGTTCGCGTGCGCCTCTACGCGACCGAAGACTCGTCGCTCCAGACGTCCTTCGTCGTCGACGACACCGCGCTCAACGTCCAGTAACAATTTGCCTCGATCCCTCTCCCCACGGAAACGTGGGGAGAGGGTGAGGGGCACGACGGCCGGCGGCCCTCCGAACCACTCTGCTGAAGCGATCATGGCCGGCGTCGATCATCACTCTCTACCGACCGCTATCTTCGCCATCCGAAGATTTTGAACTGATCTCCGCGCGGATCATGTCCGGTGTCCGGCCCGCCGACGCACGCGTGCAGCCGACATAGCCCGCTGCTCACCAGTGTAGGTGCTACGATCGTCGCGTGCGGGCTACACGGCCTCCTTCTGTAGCCCGTGCGGTTGCCGCGGCTGAGCGGCAAATCCGTTGGGCGCCGAGATCGAAATCGAGTCCCACGGCACGGGCCGAGGATGTAGCTCGGCATGCATCACAATGGTCGGGATCGCGGTGGTGTCCGTGGCCGGTGTGGTCGTCCGCGGCGAAACAGTTCATCCAGTCGTACGCGTCAACAAGTCGGTTTCGATCTTGAGCGGTCGTGCCTCGAACTCGAGCGTTGCATCACGCAGCGCGGTGGAGGTCGCTGAGTCTACTGGCGACCGCGTCTTCGTGCGTTCCCAGGCCTCACGACTCGGCCACTCGGCATAGGCGTAGAAGTCGCCGTCATCGCTACGGTGCAACCGCGAACCGAGAGCGCCAATCGTTTTGAACGCCGAAGTCGCGTTCGCCCACGCGGCAATGAATGCTGCGTTTGCGTCGGAACGTACCTTCCAGCGGTAGAGCACAGCGAATCCCACGTTGCTCATCCCAGACAAGTTAGCACCATGCGCGAACGAGCGCCCGGGTGCGCCGGCGGCGCCCAACTCAGGCGCTGACTGGAAGGTGCCATCCGAGTCCCGAAGAAAGATCAAACGGCCGAGACGAGGCGACGACGAATCGTCGGGTCGAACGATCAACAATCAACACCAGGAGGGGGGATTTTTAGCTGACTACCCGGGGGGAAATTAGAGTGACCAGTGACAGCCTGCTCCAGCCTCTACACATCTTTGCTCAGCGTTCAAGTGGTGCCGCGGGAGCCGACGGTGCGGCCCGCGAGGTACACTTCAGCGCGCGGTCAGCGCGGCGAGCGCTCGTCCATGAGTGCTCTGGAGGGGAACGATGGAACAACGATCCGATGTGCTGGGCGCCATCGGCAGGACTCCTTTGACGGAACTCCGCAAAGTGGTGCCGGAGGGGGCAGCCCGAATCGTCGCCAAGCTCGAGTGGGCGAACCCCACGGGGAGTATGAAGGACCGGATGGCGAAAGCAGCGGTCGAACATGCCGAAGCTTCGGGACGGCTCCAGCCGGGCGGGACGGTCGTCGAGTACACGGCTGGAACGACGGGAATCTCACTGGCGCTCATCTGTGCGGCAAAGGGCTACCGGCTCGAGATCGTGTTTTCCGACGCTTTCAGTGAAGAAAAGCGACGCACGATGCTGGCATTCGGCGCTCACATCACTGACGTGAAGAGCGATTCCAGGCAAATTAACGAAGCGCTCATCAAGGAAATGATCCGCACCGCGGCGAAACTCAGTGCTCGCCCGGGTCACTGGTACTGCGACCAGCTCAACAATCACGACGCGATCGAAGGGTATCTCCCGCTCGGCGACGAACTCTGGGAGCAAGCTGGTGGAAAGATTGACGCCTTCGTCCATTCTGTGGGTACCGCGCATTCGATCCATGGCGTCACCCAGGCGCTCTGGCGGTATGACGAGAAGATCCGAATCGTCGCGGTCGAACCGCAGGAGTCGGCAGTCCTCTCAGGAGGTCCATCCGGTTCTCACAAGATTGAAGGGATTGGCATTGGTTTCGTTCCGCCACTGTGGCAGCCAGAGCTCGTCTCCGAGATTCAAACAGTCACGACTGAGGAAGCAAAGCAGATGGCAAGGCGTCTCGCGCGCGAAGAAGGAATCTTCGCCGGTACTTCCTCAGGCGCAAACGTGGTCGCGGCTATCCGGGTGGCGCAGCGGCTGGGACCAGAGGCAACCGTAGCGACGATCATCGTGGATTCCGGGCTGAGATACCTCAGCACCGATGTATACCGCGAGGAGAGCAGTCCCGCGTAGTCGGCCGTTCACATTCGTGAGCGCCAGCGAATTCCTGAGTGAACCGGCGATCGAGAGCACTCAGGCAGGTTGAGAGCGCTCCTCGTCACTCGAAACGAGGGTGGCCCGCCGGGAGGGATCAGGAACGTCCATCGAGCCATGACGTGCCCCCCTCCAACATTCTGCGCGGGAGGCGCGAAAGGGCTTGCCTGTGCGCGTGACTTCGTCGGGGTAGGCCTCGAGCAGCCGCACCGTGATGTCCATCCCTTCCCATCGACGTCATCAAGGGAGCTGGCGCCCACAGTTTGAGCGCCTTTGCGTGCGTTCCAGAGCTCGACCAGAGCATGGCGCGTGCACAGCCGGGACACTCTAATAATGTCGCAACTCGACCCGCCTGCTGGATCATCGCAAAGAAAAAGCGTGGTGTGGCCGGCACAGGCCATCTCAGCGCAATCCTCTCTGTGTCGTCAGATAGACCGCGAAACTCCCGAGCCAGTGCCCTCCTTCATAGTGTTCGCCGGTCACCGCGGAGAGTCCCGCCTCGCGATGACGTGTCGCAAGCGATCGAATCCTCTTCGCGCGCGGATCACCGGCGGGCAGAGCTGATGCGATCCCTTCGAGCATCCACGCGCGGCTGAGATTGAGGCCATCGAGGTGTGCGAGCTTCGGATCGGTCGGATCGGTGACCACAGCAGGCTCGAGGTCGAGCTTCGGCAGGAACCTCTTGATCCAGGTCGCGAACTCGTTCTTCGCCAGCACCCGTCGCATCAGATCCGCTTCGGCGATGCAGGGAGAGAGGAAATCTTCGCCGCCCGGCTCGTAAACGAGCGGGCAGTTGCTGTCTGCGAAGAAGAACGCGCGGCTGCGATCGCGAACGAGCTTTGCGAGCACCGGATCGTTCGTCGAGTCGAGAATCAGACCGAAGGCGAACGCGGACTGACTGTGCTCGCCGACGCGCATCGGTCGCGAGAGCTTCGGCAGCCACGTTTTCAGCCGCTCGTTCGCCGCAGTCTCGAGCGGCTGCAGCGAGCGTGCGAGTGCCGGATCCCATTCCCGAAGCTCTGCGCCGAGCTGCAGCAGCCAGGCCAGTCCGTACGGGCGCTCAAAGCTCGCGCGCCCGGCGCCCTGAAGATAGACCGTCTCCCGTGCGATGTTCTCCGGTGTGATGCTCTGCTGCAGCGCCGAGCGCGCCTTTGCTGCAAACGGCGCATCCGGAAACTTGCGTGCGAGTCGCGCAAGCAGCCAGTGCCCATGCACCGATGAATGCCAGTCATAGCAGCCATAGAACGCAGGCGTGAGCGCGCGCGGCGGCGCGAGATCCGCGTCGGAGGTCATCGTGTGCGCGATCTTGTTCGGATACTCCTTGTGCACACAGGCAAGAGCGAGATTGGCGAAGCGCTCGGCGGCGCGGGCCTCGAGGCCGGCGGCGGCGAGGGGTAAGGAGAAAGAGATCACCGCAAGCGCGACGAAGAGACGGTACATGCGGCGAAGGATATCGCCGACTGGGACGTCACGGCCATGGAGGCCTCCGTGCGAGTTGGGTATCCAAGTGGAGTCAGACCGGACCTTGATACTGAACGGCGCTAGCCATGGGCTGTCGCCCGCTTACGCGGGCTTGAATCCTGGTCGCTGCTGACCCCCGGCTGAAAGCCGGGGGCCTGGGAGTCTCTCGCGGCAAGAAATCGCCGCTGGAGGCGGCGCGTAGGGTAGCCGGTGGTGAGAGCGAAGCGAGCGACCACGTGCGCCCGGCATGGGCGCAGAACAAGGAGGTGATGCCTCGAATGAGGCAAGTCCTTCGGGGACCCTGACGGAGGGAACCCC
>JANMSA010000197.1:0-1537 GCA_031388865.1 Acidobacteriota bacterium
TAGCGCATCATCAGCGGCGCGAGAAACGAGCCGAGCGCGTACATGTTGAAGTTGTGCAGCGCGCCCGAGGCGATCAGCCACCACATCGTGGGAATCGACAGCAGAGCCTTGAAGGGAGACCCTTCGCGCTTGCGCGACTCACCCACGGACGGGAGAGCAACGTTCTCCTTCGTCCCTCGTGGCGGTTCGGCGATGAAGAGCGCGGCGATTGCCGCAAACACTCCCGGGATGCCGGCGACCAGGAATGCCGTACGCCATCCCCACGCGGCAGCGACGTAGCTCCCGACGAGATAGGAGAGGGCGATGCCGATGGGCAGCCCCAGCATGAACAGCGACAGGGCGCGCCCGCGTTTCTGCGGAGGAAAGAGATCGCCGATGAGCGAAGTCGCCGCCGGCGCGCAGGCAGCCTCGCCGACGCCAACGCCAAGCCGCGTCACGAAGAGCTGCCAGAAGCTGCGGGTCAGTCCGGAGACCGCGGTGAGCGCGCTCCAGACGAACACCGCCAGCGCAAGAATGGTCTTCCGCGGCGCGCGATCGCTCAGGCGTCCCAACGGCACTCCGACGAATGCGTACAACAGCGTGAACGCGGTTCCGAGTGCGCCGAGCGCGCCGTCGCTGAGGTTGAACTCGCGGCGGATCGGCTCGCCCAGGGCGCCGGCAATGACGCGGTCGAAGAAGTTGAGCGTGTTGATGAGGAACAGCACGGTCAGAGCGTAGGCAGCACTGCGTTTTTCAGTCATCGTCCCTCGAACTCCGGCTTGCGCTTCTCCAGAAACGCCTGCATTCCTTCCTTCTGATCGGCCGTCGCAAACAGGAGCTGAAACGCCTTCCTCTCCAGCAGCAGGCCAGCCTCGAGCGAAGAGTCTTCGCCGGCGAGCACCGCTTCCTTGATCTGCATGAGCGCCAGCGGAGGGAGCGCCGCGATCGTTCTGGCGATGGCCAGCGCCCGCGTAAAGACTTCCCCGTCCGGCACGACCTCGCTGGCCAGCCCCATCGTGAATGCGTCACGCGCAGCGACCGGCTCGCCCGTCATGAGGATCTTCATCGCCTTGAACTTGCCGACGGCGCGCACGAGCCTCTGCGTCCCGCCCGCCCCAGGCATGATCCCCACGCGCACTTCCGGTTGGCCGAAGCTCGCCCCTTCGCCCGCGATGATGATGTCCGCATGCATGGCCAGCTCGCAGCCCCCGCCCAGTGCGTACCCGTTGACCGCGGCGATGACCGGCTTCGGGCACTGCGCGATCGGCTGCCAGAGGTTCCGCCGCGCCATGATCTCGACAGGCGTGCGCTCGACCATGTCGCGCAGATCCGCCCCTGCCGCGAAGATGGTGTCGCTGCCGGTCAGGATGATGCAGCGCGTCGCGTCGTCAGTGCCGAGGTCCGCGAAGTGCTGCGCAAGCAACTCGCGGACGGCAAGGTTGAGCGCGTTGCGCGCCTCCGGCCGGTTGAGGCGCAGGACGGCAATCGCCGGATCGGGACGCTCGAGGATGACTTCGGTCATTTCGAGTTCTCCGGCGCCTCGCCGTGCGACCGGGGC
>JANMSA010000220.1:0-2468 GCA_031388865.1 Acidobacteriota bacterium
AGGTGACGCGCGAGTGGACGCGCCAGATCCTCGCGGTCGGCCATCATATAAACAAACGCCAGCCACGCGAGTGCATCGATATCATTGGGGTCGGACTCAAGGACCCGGCGCAATTCCCGGGCGCATTCGATGACATTTCCGCGGCTGACCGCCACGAGCCCGAGAATACGGTGGCCCCCGGGCGAGTCGGGCTTCAGCTCGAATACGCGTTTTGCGAGCTCCTCAGCTCGCGCGAGGTGACGCTCGTCGACGTCGATGCCGGCGTTGTAGTACTGCCATTCGACATACGCCATCGCGCTGTAGATCACGGCGTTTTCACCGACGACATCCATCGCGCGTTCGAGCAACTTCTCCGCGTTGGCCAGGGCCTCGCTACTGAATTTCCAGATCTCGTTGCGCGCGCGAACGTAGTATTCGAACGCGAGAGGATGCTCGATCGGCCGCTCGGCGATTCGCGCGCTCTCGCCACTTGTAAGCTGTACCCTGAGCTGCTCGGCAACGGTCCGCGCTACCGCTTCCTGGATATCAAACACCTCGCCGACCGACCCCTTGAACTTCTCGGACCAGACGATCTCATCCGTCTTACCGTTGACCAGGTTCGCTGTCAGGCGCAACTGATCTCCCGCTCTCCGCACGCTTCCTGTCAGCAGATGCGCTACCTGCAACTCCTCCGCGACGCGCATCAGATCCGTTGTCCCTCGATAGCGCATTGCCGATCCGCGCGAAATGACGCGCAAGGCGCGGATCTTCGACAGATCAGAGATGATCTCCTCGGCCAGACCCGTGCTGAAGGAGTCGTCACTGGCGCCGGGCGTCAGATCGTCGAACGGCAGCACGGCCAGGGAATTAGCATCCCGACCGCTGCGCGGCGTTTCACGATTTGGGCTGCGAGGACTGTTCGCGCCGGCGACACCGGCCGCAGGTAGCGTGGCGATCACCTCGCGGGCCGATGAAGGCCGCCGCTCCGGCAGCTCGTCGACGCAGGTGAGGATCACACGTTCCAGATCGGGGAGTCAGGTCACGGACCAGCGACGATGGCAGCGGCTTTGGTTCACGGTGGAGGGCGCGAACTTCCTGGAAAGAGTTCGCGTCGTAGAGTCGCTTTCCCGTAAACATCTCGAAGAGGACAGCTCCAAGCGAGTAGATATCACTCCGCACGTCCGGAGTGGCGCCGTCGAGCTGTTCTGGCGCCATGTAGGAAGGCGTGCCCGCGATCTCGCGCAGGCGAGCCATCGCTGTTCGCGACTGCCAGTCCGAAGTCAGTGATTCGCGCGCGGCCCCGGCCGTCGATCATGATGTTCGCCGGCTTCAGGTCGCGATGAATGACGCCGAGGTCGTGCGCGGCGGCGAGTCCCGAACAGAGATCGTGGCTCAAAGCGACCGCCTTTTCGAAAGGCAGCCGGCCGATCTGGCGAAGAAGTGAGGCCAGGTCTTTTCCGTCGACATACTCCATCGTCAGGAACGTAAGACCGTGCTCCTCGACGAGGTCGTAGAGGCGGCAGACATTCGGATGCGAGACGGCGCGACCGAGGCGGACTTCGGACGCGAGCTGCTGAAGCATCAAAGGTGAGTCCGCGCCGGCAGGCAGAAACTTCAGGGCAACCTCCTGATTCAGCCGGCGATCCTCGGCCCGGAAGACCTCGCCCATACCGCCGCGCCCGAGAGCAGCGATGATCCGATACCGGCCGGCAAGGAGGTGTCCTGCTGCGAATCGGCTCACGGATTGCTCGGCGTCATCGGGGCCCGGACGGACCTCGGTCGGCAAATCCTCGCCATCATCAGGCATTTAAGAATAGTACCGCACGAGTATGTCAGTGTCGCTCGCCTGGCAGCCCAGCGGACGATGGGCTGCAATAATTGTAAAGTCCGACAAATACCGGGGTGCTCTACACGCCCTGGGTTTCGAGGTGATGCGAGCCGGCAGCGATCCGGGCCCACGTATCCCGCAAGGTCGCTGTGCGGTTGAAGACCAGTCGCTCCTTCGTCGAATCGCGATCGACACAGAAATACCCGAGCCGCTCGAACTGATACCTGGCGCCGGGAGCCGCGCCGGCGACGCTCGGCTCGATCCTGCAACCCTTCACGATCTCCAGGGAGTTCGGATTCAGTGAAGCCAGGAAATCCTGCCCCTCTTCCACCTGATCCGGATTCTCCCTGGTGAACAGCCGGTCGTACAGCCGCACTTCGGCCTCGATGGCGTCCGCGGCCGAGACCCAGTGCAGCGTGGCCTTCGGCTTCCGCCCATCAGGAGCGTTCCCCCCGCCTCGGGTTTCAGGATCGTACGTGCAGCGGATCTCGACGACGTCTCCCCGCTCGTTCTTCACCACATCCGTGCAGGTGACAAAGTACGCGGAGCGCAGACGGACTTCCTTTCCCGGGGAGAGACGGAAGAACTTCTTTGGCGGGCTTTCCATGAAATCGTCCTGCTCGATGTAGATCACGCCAGAGAACGGAACCTTGCGGGTCCC
>JANMSA010000260.1:0-11338 GCA_031388865.1 Acidobacteriota bacterium
GGACGCCGAACGCGCGCAGAGACGCCAGCACGATCTGTCGCTTGACCTTCTCGTCGGTTTCCGGTGGCAGCGAGTCGAGCAGTTCCAGCGTCCGCGTGACACGCTGATGCTCCTCCGCGGTGATGCCGGCGGCCTCGTACACGGCCTCGAACTCCACCACGCCGCCGGGCGCCGCCGGCGGCTCGGACGTGAACACGGCCAGTGGCTCCGAACCATCCGCCGCGGCTCGCTGGATCAGGGCCTCATCGGCCGGCGCGGTCACGCTCGAATCCGACCCGCCTTCGGACGCGTCCTGAACGATGAACCAGCCCATGACCGTGGAGCCCCAGTTCTTCCTGTCAGACATGCGGAGTAGGAAATATAGCACGCGGGGTTCGCCGGTCCGGTGCCTGGCATGAGCGCCGTCCGATTCAGCATCACCATGTCCCTCGACGGATACGTTGCCGGTTGAGGCAGAGCGTCGAGCACGGCACGGTTCACCACAGAGACACAGCGCGGGGGAGCCGCAACCAAACGCTTCTGGCGAAAGGAATCCCCCTCATCCGCCTTCGGCACCTTCTCCCCCGGCCCGGGGGAGAAGGGTCTCGTTGAGGAAACTCTTGGCGAGAGCGCGTGCGGCTCTGCTGCGTTGAACCGAGAGCCTTCCCCCGCAACGGGGGAGAAGGTGCCGAAGCGGATGAGGGGTTCCCCCGTGGCAGAAATCTTCGCGCGTCGCGCAGGAATTCGCTCTTCGTAGAACAGAGACACGGAGTGCAGAGATGCGCAGAAAGAGGACGAAGTGTTTCTCTGTGAGTCTCTGTGCTCACTGTGTCTCTGTGGTGAGTCGCACCTCCTGCGGGCCGAGAAAACTCCCGGGCTTTTCGCGTCGTGGCAGTACCATCGGATCTGCCTTGTCGATCGCACGCAAGCGGGCTTCCGATCACACGCTGGCGCAGATCACCCTGTTCCAGACACTCGACCGGGCGCAGCTGACGCGTCTGGAGGCGATCGTCTCCACAGAGACGTTTCGCCGGGACACCGTCGTGTTCTTCGAAGGAGACACCTCCGACTCGGTCTACGGAATCCTATCCGGCGCGGTGAAGGTCTTCCGCACGTCCGTCGAGGGAGAGGAACGCATCCTCGAGATTCTCGCCCCGGGGGACGTCTTCGGTGAGTACGCGCTGATCGACGGGAAATCGCGCTCGGCCTCCGTGGCCACTCTGGAAGAAAGCGTCTTTCTCTCCATCTCCCATCGTGACTTCCGGCGATTCGTGATCGACGCGCCGGATGTTCTCTGGAAGGTGCTGGAATCGTTCACGGACCGGATGCGGCGTCAGACGCGGGAGATGATGGAGTTCTCGCGACAGGATGTTCCTTCCCGCCTGGCCACCGTCCTTCTGAAACTCGCGGACAAGCACGGCCGCCCGTCGGACAGCGGATGCGTCATTCCTCTGAAACTCACCGCGGAATCCCTCGCGGAGATGGTGGCATCGACGACCGATCGCATCGAGGGGCTGCTCAAGCGATGGGAAAGTGAGGCTCTGATCCTGACGACTCCCAGCGCGCTGACGGTCCTGGACATGAAGAGTCTGCGCCGCTCGCTCGAATACATGAAGGAACAGGTCCTGTGAAGCCGCGGTTCCGCGCGGCATCATGCGCGGCTGCCGCTCTCCTTCTGGTCACAGCGGCCACTGCGCACGAGCGCTTCGTCAAGCACGACCTGAAACACCCGCTGCAGACAGACTTCTTCGGACGATGGCCCGATGCGCCTCTCGCCCTGCATCCCTCAATGCTGCGCATCGGCGTCAATTCGTTCGCCGTACTGCTCATGTTCCTGCTTCTGTGGTTCGCGAGAAACACCCTGGTGGAGTGGGTGCAGCGTTTCCTGCTGGTGCGCATTGGCGGGCGGACGCAGCGCACCCTGCATCGCATCGCCTGCTTCGTGACGGACCGCCCCGTCCGCAGCCGGGTCTTCCATACCATCGGTGAGTGGGCGGTGATCATGTTCCTGCGCAGTCCGGGACTGGTGCTGATGTATTCGGCCACGAACGATTCTCTGGTCATGCCCAGCTATCCACTCGATCCTGCCTCGGCAACATTCTTCAAGTTCGCGCAGGTCGTGCTGGCCATTCTCATCCTGACGCAGACCGCTCTGCCGCTCTGCGGCGCCATGATCATCGGGACGTGGGTGTATCTCCTGCGCTGGGGCTGGATGGTCTCTGCCGACGCGCTGCCCATTCTTGCCGTGGCGGTGGTGTATGTCACTTCGCCCTGGCACTCCCACAAGCTGGCCATCACCACGTTGAACGCCTGGCAGGTGCGCGCGGTGCGCATCGTGCTCGGCTTCGGATTCCTCGTCCTGGGCTGGCTGAAGATCTACAACTACAACCTCGTTGCCGGCGTCGCGGACAACTTCCCCTCCATCATGAACGACCCGATGATCAACCTCTTCTCCCTCGGATCAGACTCCGGATACCGGCGGGAAGCATGGATCGTGGCTTTCGGCATGGCGGAGGTCGTGAGCGGACTGCTGCTCATGCTAGGGGTCTTCACCCGCGTGTGGGCGACGTCGATGGTCTTCATTTTCACGAAGCTCATGTTGCTCGACTTCGGATGGGACGAGATCCCGCACATCTATCCGATCGGCGCGCTCATGGCGATCCTGTTCTCGAGCGAGCTTCGCAGCGGGATCGACTTTCTCGAGGAGCGGCATGACCGCGCGCGCCGGCAGGGCCGCCTGGTGCCGGCAATGGCAGGAGTCGTGGGTCTGGTCTTCGCGGTGGCAGCGCTCTCGGTTTTTCCGCTGCTCTGGTTGATGACGTTTCTCGATCGGTCGAAGCTTTAGATCGGAGGCTTTACGAAATTCAGCAACTTCAGACAGATCGCGGCCCTCGCCCTTCTCTGGGCAGCGGCCCTTTATGCCGTCGACTACGCCATGCAGCCGCGCACGCTGGCGTCCGTGATCTCACCGTCCACGCCGCCGCGCGGCACGAGCAGCGATGCGCCGCGTATTTCGCTGTGGCTCAACCATCTGTGCTGCAGCGGGTGCCTCAGCGATCTTCGTTCGGCACTCGTAGGGTTTCCGTGGGTCGCAGCAGTGACGCTGGCCGAGGACGGACTGCCGGACCGTTCGGCCGCTGACGCTGGCGCGGCGCGGCCGAAGGCGTTCAACAATCGCGTGGACATTACGCTGCGGCGAATCGACACCGTCGACTTCGTGACCCTGGAATCCGCCGTGCGCCGCGCCGGGTTCGCGGTTGAGCGCATGGAGATCAGCGGCCTGCATCACTACGCGGTGGAAGCCGATCTCCCACACTTCTGCTGCAACCTTTGCTCGGTCGCGGCCTCGGAAGGGACGGAAATGCTGAAGACGCTCCGTGCAACCGGCAGATTCACCTGGCTGGACAGCGTCGTTGTGAACAAGACGAAGAAGCGGTTGACCGCCTACGTCCGCTACGATCGCAATGCGGATATCACCGAACTGGGCGACGCTCTGGATCATCTGGGCTTCGCCCCCGCCTCGCTTCGCCTGTCCGTGGAGGTTCCCGGCCGCCGGAGTGCGATTCCTGGCGCCCTTCGCTGACGATGCGGCGCCATCATCCCGCGACTCCTCAGGAGATTTTCGGTGATGGCGTCTTTGCGGACGACGTATGACTGAAGTCTCCGCGTCACCGAGCGACTGACGAATGGTCTGCTTCAGACCTGTCGAACCGGCGCGAATCAGCGCGCATGCTACGATTCTCCCGTGCGACGCGTATCGACTCGCCCTGAGGGTGAAGACGTTGTTCGTGATGCAGCAGCGATGCAGCGAACGATGAGTCGTTTGCGCGGTTTTGGTCTCATCCCTCGCGGTGTGTACCGGTTCGCGCTTCACGAGGAGGCTGACGATTGGATGATCAGGACGATCGCCGATACTCACGCGCACCTGAGCTCGAAGACCTCCTCTCGCTCTGCAAAGCGTTGAATGCCGAAGGTGTCCGGTACCTCCTGATCGGCGGCTTTGCTGTCATCCTCCATGGCTTCGTTCGCGCGACCAAAGACATTGACCTTCTCATCGATGCTTCGGCCGAGAACGTGCGGCGCCTGAAGCGGGCGATGGCAATTCTCCCGGACAACGCGATCGCGCTCATTGCTGACGACGAGGTCGAGAAGTATCAGGTCGTCAGAATCGCCGACGAGATCGTCGTCGATCTCATGAAAGCGGCGTGCGGCGTCGACTACGCACGCGCGGCCCAAGGCGGAATCGAGATCAAGATCGTCAACGGCGTACCGATCTCGGTCGGTCGCAAAGAGCTCCTGATCGAGACCAAGCAAACAATCCGTCCGAGCGACGCCGCTGACGTCCAGTTCCTGCGACTACGAATCGCGGCGGAACGTGATCCGTCTTCTTCGATGTGAACGCCGGCCGGAGCGAGCGCGGTTCGATACTCGCCAGTCCTCCGGCCAGGCGGTTCGAACGACGGCCTCGCTACGGATTCCCGGCCGCGTGCGCGCGAAGGAACGTCTTCGGGTCGCTGAACTTTTTGGCCATCCCCACTCCTCGCTGAATGTTCTTCAGCGAGAGCTTTCCCGTTGCCAGCGCGGTGGCGACGCGCACATAGTTTTTCATCCTGCCCTCGGTGCGGTAGCGCACATCGAGGACGTGCCGCCAGAGTCTCGAATACTCGGCGTAGAACTCGTCCAGAGGGAGCTTGGTCGGAAGCACCGTGTGGACGATGTCGAACATCTCCCATCGGTGGGTGGTGATCTGATTCTTGGTCGCGTCCCAGAGATCCGTGCCGGGCAGCGGCGTCAGAATGGAAAACCCGCTGATCCACGCGTTCATCTCCGAGATCCAGTCGCGCAGCCGTGCGAAATCCTCGCGATCCCACGCCGGATCGACGATGAAGTTGCACGTCGCGCCGACGCCCAGCTCTTTCAGGATCTGCAGGGCGCGAACGTTGTTGTCCGCGCTGTTCTTCTTGTTGACGGCCTTCAGCCCTTCATCGGTAACGGACTCCAGGCCGAGGAAGACCTGCATCTTGCCGCAGTCCTTCCACATTTCGACGAGATGAGGGAACTTCACAATGATGTCGGTGCGGGTCTGAATCGCGAAGTACTTCTTGATGCCCGCGGCCTTGATCTGACGGGCCATCTCCTCGCCGCGGCGCACGTTCATCCAGAAGATGTCGTCCGTGATGAAGATGGCGTCGGCTTTGATGTCCTTCAGCTCACGCACCACCCGTTCCGGCGACTTCTCGCGGAAGGTCGACTCATGAAACTTCCAGACCGAGCAGAAGTTGCATTTGAAAGGACAGCCGCGCGCCGTTTCCATCAACGCCATCGGCTTGCGGAAATTGATGTAGTAGTGATCGGCGTAGTGCGCGATCAGATGTCGCGCCGGCGGCGGATAGCTGTCGAGGCTGGGTCGCGCGTCGGCCGCTCCGGTGGAGTACCACTCCCCTTTCTGCCGGACCTCGAGGCCGCGGATCTCCCGGAGGTCGCCTCCCTTCTGTAGAGCGTTGACCAGCGGCGGCAGGACCTCCTCACCGTCCCCGGCGGCGATTGCGTCGACCGCATCGTGCCGGAAGAAGTCCGGATCGCGGGACGCATCGTGGCCGCCAACGACGATGTACGCGCCCGGGATCTCGCGCCGGACGCGCTGGGCCAGCGCGATGGTGCGATTGCGCTCGGTGGTGAAGTTGCACTGCAATCCCACCACGTCCGGCCCGAACTTGCGGCAGAGCGCCAGCCCGCGTTCTTCTCCATCGATTCGCAGATCAATGACTTTGCAAAGGTGCCCGTCTGCCTCGAGACAGGCAGCCACGCAGATGGGACCGAGAGGCTCGACGAACGTGAGCATCTCCAGACCGAGGATGCCGCCAATGGGCGGCTTGAGAAACGCGATCTTCATTGTGGAGGCGCTCATTCTACCTTGTCGTGCGGCCCTCGGCCGCCGTCTTCGGTCGCCGTCTCCAGGCGTCGTCTGGCCGCGCGCAGGTACTGCTCGTCAAATCGCCGGGCGAACGGCACGACCTCGTGCTTGTCGCGCCAGCGCTCCGTCTCCAGCATCACATTGAATCCCGCTCCGGAGATGATCCGTTCTGCAAGCGGAAAGAGGTGTTCCGCTGGATGGCAGTCCACGCGCTCGAAGCCATCGGGCAGATCGCAAGCAGAGCGCGTGGCGACGAGAATGCGCATCGGCGGCCCACCGGTCAGCACGCGCAACTCCGCCGCGTACGCGACCAGCTCCGCGACCTCCTGCTGAGGACCCGAGTGGACGACCACCCAATAACGCCCGTCGGGTGAGGAGTCGCCCATCCGCGCCGACAACTGAAGCGGAATCACGCGCGCGCTGTGACCGCGCACAAATGCGTCGTGCGCCGGCGTGAGCTCTTCGACCGTCCACGTGGTTCCAAATCGAGGAAGCTCCCCTTCGACGGCACGCCGGTACTCCTCCCAGTCGAGCAGGCGCGCCACGGCGTCCATGGCGATGGGCAGTCCGCAAAGCTCTCCCTGGATGCCGCCGGGAAACGCGTCGGCGATCAGTCGTGTGGCGTCGCGAGTGTGGATCAACTGTCGCAGCCACGATCGATGCTCATCGACGTTCTTCTCCAGCCGCTGAGGCACCTCGATCATCTCGACGCCGTGCGCAATGCGCGCATCGCGCGCGTACGTTGAGGCCGTGACGATCGCGGCGTCGCCTGCCAGACCGAGAGCCTCGAGCACGCGATGACCGCGGACGATGTGACCCAGCCCGCCGCCGACGGCGTAGTAGAGAATCATCTCCCTCGCGCCAGGATCTCCGCGACGAGGATCTGCCGCTGCACGTCGGGAATGGCATCGAGCAGAAGGATGCCCCAGGCACTGGACGGCGCCTGCGCGTCAGCCGTGAAGAGCGTCTGGCCGGCCGCGTTCTCCACCGCAATCTTCGAGGCCGCACGATCGAAGTGGACGTTGCCGAGCTCCCGGTCACCGGGGCCGACCACCTTCACGCGATCGCCCTCGCGCACCTTCAGCTCGAACGGGTTGTCGTTCTGTTCGTTGTTGCTGATCCGGATCTTGTCCTCGTCGACCTTCACCTTCCAGCGCAGCGAACCGTCCGCGCCGCGCAGCTTGAAGTCACCTCCGTCGCCAGGCTTCACCTCGAACTGGACGTCACCCTCATCGACCCAGTACTTGCGCTTCCCGTTCTCGTAAGTCTCGCCGTGCAGAGTGCTGCGCCCGCCATGATCGGAGAGGGCCACCTCCACGACGGTACCCTTCAGGGCAACGGTCATCGCATCCGCACCGCCGGCGCGACGAAGGGTGACTGCACGGCTTGCCGCAGTAGCTGGCGTCTTTGACGCAGCAGCGGGTGCAGTGGCGGCTGCATCCGGTCGCGTGACAGGCGCCTGCTCAGCCACCGGAAGCTCCTTGTTACATCCGCCGAGGAGCAGAGAAAGGGCGGCGAGAGACAGCATCATTCGCATCGAGAACCTCCTGAACAGAGCGAAAGACTTCCAGATAGAGCCGGGCCTCGGCGCGAGCGTCACAGTGCCGGCGGGCCATGCCTGCAGCCGCGACTCCCATTCGATGAAGATCCGAGTCCGAAACCGAGGCGGCCGAATGGATCGCGTCGCGGCACGCGTGCACATCGCCCGGCGCGAACAGAAACGCGTCCTCTCCGTCGGTCAGGACGTCCCGCATTCCGCCGACCGCGGACGCCAGGAGCGGCCGGCCGAGAGCCGCCGCCTCAATGAGCACGTTGGGAAAGCCGTCGTAATGCGACGGCAGAACGACGAGATCGCATGCCTGATAGAACGGAAGCAGGTCGAAGCGATCCACAGGGGCCGCGACTGTGTAGTGAAGGTCCGCGTGCTCTTCGAGAGCGCGTTGCAGTGAGTCTTCGATCTCGCCCACCAGGAGCAGGTGAAAGCGGTGTTCCACCCCGGACCGCATCAGCGCCTCGAGGAAAAACGGCCCGCACTTCTTGCTCTTGAGGTGCCCGAACATGCCCAGGACGCGGCGGGACGGCTCCACGTGACTGGTACGCCACTCTGCCGCGTGCGCCATGTCGGCGCCGGTGAGATGCCACAGATCGAAATCGACGCCGTTCGGAACGACGTGGGTGCTGGCCTGGGGATGAAGCGCGACGACCTTCTCCGCCTGCGCTCGCGTGACCGTGCAGATCGCCGCCGATCTCCTGATTGCATCGTCGAGGATCGGCCGCCGGCGAGGGTCGAACAATCCTGTGTCGAGCTCGTTCCCGCGAATGAGCGTAACCAGCGGCCGGTCGATCCACGCGGCGAACGAGGGCGCGGCGAGCATGGGCAGCGTCCCACCGAAGGCCACGACGTGCGTCGTCGCAGACAGGTCGATCGACTGCTGCAAACAGTTCCAAAGCAGATTGATTGCGTGCGCCGCGTCCGCCTCCGGCGGCACCCGGGTCATGGAGCCCTGACCGGTGGGCCGATGCGACAACCGCGGGGCCCTGCGATCGAAATGGACGACGTCGAGGGCAATCCCTGCGCGGCCGAGACCGCGGAGGATACGGTCACACGACTCGCTCATCCCACCACGATCAGGCGGATAGTTCTCGGTGATGAAGAGGAGACGGCTCATCGCAGTGGCTTTCGTCAGGTCTCAGCTGTCCAGAAACCTTTTCTTCCGCTCGACCTCATCTTCGAGCAAGTCCGACGGTCCGGCGTCGAACGAGCTCACGTCCCGCTGATCGTAAAGGCGCGACGCGCCGTAGACCGGCAGAAACCCGGTCGCGGCGTAGTACGTGTTGCGGTAACGGCGCGCCCACACGTCGTCGTACTGCCCCTGCGTTTCGGGCTCGCCCTTCGCGGTGCAGTCGAGGCATTTCGTGAATCCGGACTGTGACGACAGGTGCGTAGAGCACATCGACTGTCCGCAACTTGCGCACGGCCGCACGGCTGTGGCTCCGCAGTCGCTGAGCGTCAGAAAACCTTTCCGCGCCACACACGTGCTCATGCTCGTGCCTCCTTCTTCACGGGACTTGCGCTGCGATACACGTCCGCCACGAGGTCGATGAGAACTTTCGGGTCCACGGGCTCGAGCGAGTCTGTCTTCAGCTCGCGAGACACACGGACCTTGTTGCGCTTCTCGTCGCTGGTGACCTCGCCCTGGGCCGGTCCAGCCGTCACCTCGTACAGCTTCTTCTTCAACCCCAGCTCGACCTCCACCTCGGTCTTCTTCGAGTACTTCGTCTTGGTCTTGTGCTTGCCGCGTGCGTTGCGCTTGGTCTTCTTGCGCTCGCGGATCGTTTCGGTCACCGTCCACGACAGCTTCGAGCCGTCGACCAGCACCGCTTCAGCCTTCATCCAGGGGTCGAGATACATCGAGTCGATGACCTTGTGATACTGACCTTCCTTGTAGGGAGCACTCTCACTCTGCTTCTTTGCCTTCACCGTCGGCGACGACAGGTCGAGGTCCAGGTGCACCGGCTGGGCGGCGTCGAAATCTTCGCGGAAGACGGTCAGCGCGGGCAGCGCGAACTGGCGGAAGTTGTTCGACACGTCGATCCGCTTTGTCCAGAAATAGAGATACCCGGCACCGAGCATGACCACCGCCACGGCCGCAATCACCAGCCACGCGACCGCCGACCAGCCCACGTTCGAGAAGACGATCGGCACGATGATCATGAGCGCGATGGCCAGCCCGAACGTGCACCCCAGTTTTGTGCGCGACTGGTCCGCCAACGTGTCGCATTCCGCCAGCGGTCGCAGGAGCTTCAGGGTCTCGTCGATGGGACGGTTCAACTTCAGACGCTTGTCGCTCAGGATCTGCTTCTGCTCAGCCGTGAGCGACCGGTAAGCCTTCAACATCAGCATCGGCGGCTCCTTTCTTTGTCACCCGCTCATAAATACTGCGCAGCGCATCCGTGGAGCGTTGCCACGTGAAGCGCTCATCAATGGTCCTGCGCGCGTTCTCACCGAGCTGACGCGCGCGTTGGGGATGTTCGAGGAGAATGCGGATTGCACGGGCCAGCTCCGCCGGCCGGTCGGGGTGCACGAGCCAGCCGTTCTCGCGATCGCGGATCAGCTCGCGAACGGGGGGTACGTCTGAGGCCACGACAGCAATGCCTGAAGCCATCGACTCGAGGATCTTGAGCGGCGCGCAGCCCTGCACGACGTTGCGCGGACAGTCGGTCAGCGGCGCGACCGAGACTAGAGCGTGCTGTCGCCATTGCGCCAGCTCCGGCTCCTCGAGCGCATACCTCCAGACAATTCGCTCCGCGACTCCGAGCTTCGCCGCCAGACGCTCGATCCGCCTCCAGGCGCGCGACTCATGCGACGCGCAAAACACGAGCCGGAGCGACTCGAAGTCGGCAAGCCTCGCAAACGCGCGCAGCAGCATGTCGACACCCTGCCAGCTCTGCGCGGCGCCAAAATAGAGAATGTAGGTTCCGGGGGCTCCTTCCGGCGGGGGCACGGGCTGGTCGAGGTCCGCGCCGTTGGGGATCACTGCGATCTTCCCCCCTTGCACGCCCAGGTCTTCCAGAAATCCCGCAGTAGTGTTCGATGGCGTGATGATGACGTCCGCCGCCGAACAGCACTCCAGCTCCATGCGCCGGATCTTCTCCGTCGTTCGCGATCCAACGGCTGGATAGAGCGACGGCAGCTCGATCGATGGAAGGGCGTTGACCTCGTAAACCGTCGCATAGTTGCGGCGCGGCCGGAGGGCGATCGCGACGCCCGACCACGGGTCGCGGAAGTGGGCGATGTCGAGGGAACCCTCCATGCGATCGATGGCGCGGCCCAGCCACGCGCCGTACTGCAACGTCCGCTCGAGGAAATTGGGAGCATCGCTGGCGAATCGCGCGATCTCGACCGCGCCCTCGATCTGGTGAACAGGCAGGTCGGGCCCGCCGAGCACGCACAGCGCGCCTCCGTCGAACGCGTCGAAGAGCGTCCGCGCGAAGCGGTCGATGTGAATGGCCGCACCTTTCCGCGTCGGAAAACGATCAAACGCCGCGTAGACCGCGCGATGCTCCCGCTCGAACATTCTTAGGACCGAAGCCGGGATAGTACAGCGAGCACGAGGCCGCTCCAAGCTCCGGGTGCGCAAGAGTTGGGATCCAGGTGGTGTCTCACAATAGCTGTGCGTGATTCGGCGATGGAGAGTCGGCGCGACGCCGGCAATGTGGGGACATCGTCGAGAAGCGACGGCGAAGCAAGCGGGCCTTCAGCGCGCCGATGAACGCGTAGCTATTTGTGAGACACCACCAGGACGGTGGCCGCTGGAGGCGGCCCGTAGGGTAGCCGGTGGTGCGCGCGAAGCGAGCGACCACCGGTCCATACAACCCGTGATGATGTCGACCCCGGCAGGGGTCGCGGAGGAGCTGGCGATCCGCCTCCGAATGCGAACCGGT
>JANMSA010000273.1:0-2450 GCA_031388865.1 Acidobacteriota bacterium
GCAGAGAAGGCCATCCAAATCTTCGAGGAAGCCGGCGCGCACGACCGCGCTTACGCCGTACGCGAATATGTAGCCTACATGGACGTTTTGAGTGGGCACTATCTGATCGCGCTCATTGCATATCAGAATGCGGCCGAGAGAGCGCGCGCTGTCGAGTCGCGAGACGCTCTCGCACGCACCTACGACAGTATCGCGTATTGCTATCGAGGCTTGAACGACTTTGCGCGTGCCAGGGAGTACTTCTTGTACTCGGCGCGCATTCTCCGCACGAGAGGCTGTGCCCTGCTCGAGGCGAGAGCGTTGCGATCGGCCGCTTGTGCGTCGATCAGGATACTCGGCGAGACGGCCGTCGGGGAGTTGGACACGCCGAAGGCCGCTTTTCTCGGGCTTGGACTGGCGGGCGAGGTGTGCCGATCGACAGTTGCGATCATGCAGGAGCTCGTGCTCCTCGACCCTCAGCCGGATTTTTCAGGTTATTGCGGTCAGCTCGAGGACGAGGCCCTCGCTCTTGGAATTCTGAAGTCAGTCTACGACGCGGTCGCCCACCTCAAAGAGGCGGTACAGAAAGGTACCGTCGACGAGAAAATTCTATCGGATACGTGGGACGCTTTCGGCGCCTGGGTTCGCTTTCCAGCCATCTCCCCCCTTTCTACGGTTCAACACTAAGGGCGACGAGGATCTTGTCCCATACGTGGGATCCATTCGAATCGTCAGCAGCGCAGACGCCAATCTCCGCCCTGGCAACGATCCAGAACAGGTAGCACGGCGCACGATCATCGGCCGCAGAGTTCAGCCCAAGATCGCGGCATCCGGGGGCGGAGAACGCCACCGCCCGCACGTCACCGAACGACATCGCGAACCGCCAGAATGTCCTGCATGGAACGCTCTTCCTCCGATGGACCGACGCTATTGCACGGGCGGGAGGGTTGAGGGTTCCGTGAAGGGAAGGCAGAGCCAGGGTGGAAGCAGCCCCGGAAGGTCAGCTCACCACCCGGCGATACGCCGGGTGGTCAATCGAGCGTCTGAGGTTGACTCTCGTCTGCCGGTATGTCTTGAGGGTCTCAACATTGGCGGCGCGCGACTGGCCTGAGCCACCGTGCGGGTGAGCTCAGGCCAGGCGTCGACGAATACCCCGGGTTAACCGTCCGTGGGGGGGGGATCCTGTGTGGGGCCTTGCGTGGAACCCTCTGGTGGAGGGGCTACCGGAAGAGGAATCGGAGGCATGGGAAGGCTGCTGTCCGTCGAGATGCCTAAGCTCTTCCGAATCTTCGTCAGGATTCTTGTGATCGGATCATCACCACCACGACGAGCCGGCGCCGCGGACGCGGCACTCGGCAGGCACAGCGCCGCCGCGAGCACAGCCGCTGCGAATCGATTACGAGTCTTCATAGTCCTCCCGGGGGCGTTTCTGCAAGGACCCGCGCCCTGCTAGGGAGTGACCGGCAAGGTCAAACCCCTACCTCGCCGGGCGAAAATCAGCCCGGCGGCGGCGCAAACAGCCGCTCTCCGTCGCGAGGAAGCTCGCGAAGGTACTCGCGCACGTGCCTGATGAGGACAGGAGTGACCGTGCGGTGACGCGCGGCTTCCTGAATGTAGGCCAGCGCGGTCATCGCGCGGGGCGAGTAAGAGATCCCGGCTTGCTCGAAGGATCGCATCGCTGCCCGGCAGATGGCCTCGACGCCTGAAAATTCTTCGCGCACCAGAAGCAGTTCCGCGATGTCGAGCCGGACCATCGCCGCGGGAACGATCATCTCCAGCTCGTCGAACTCCTTCTGCAGCATTTCAAAGCGCAGGAACGCGTCTTCCACACGCCCCGCTCCGGCCAGGATGGCCGCGGTGTTCCACCGCAGCCGAGTGCACTCGGTGTCCTGTCCGATCGCCTCGCACATCGCGGCCGCGGTCTCGTTGTGGCGCACTGCCTCCTCGATCCTGCCAAGCTGCCAGTAGGAGTACGAAAGGCTGGCAAGGGCCCGGGCATGTGTGCTCACGTCATCCGTTTCGCGAAGCCTCAGCTCGAGAGGCTCCAGAATCGCGAGCGCTTCCTTGAATTTGCCGCTCGAGAAGAGGACGTGCGTCTCCGTAATCTGGGCCGCGGCAAGCCGCGTCAGGTCGCCGAAACGGGTAAAGGTCCCCGTGCTGAGGCGGCTGAGACTGCTGGCACGGACCGTCTCTTCCATCGAATGCAGGGCGAGAGCCTTGACGATCGAGACGCGCGCGCGGTCGTACTCGTCCACCACACACGCATCCAGATTGAGCTCCGCGCGCTCCGTGGCCTGCACGGATTCGGCGTACCGGCCCACGTAGAAGAGCGCGTACGCGCGATCGCGCCACGCCGCTCCCCGCAGACGCGCGACCGTGTCCGACGCGAACGTCGTCGGATTCAGATGATCCGCAATCTCCGTGCTCAGCGCCGTCATCTCCAGCGCGTCCGGCGGCACTGTCATCAGGAC
>JANMSA010000371.1:0-1791 GCA_031388865.1 Acidobacteriota bacterium
CCGGACGACGGACGTGACGGGCAACTGCGAGCTGCCGGACGGAATGGAGATGGTGATGCCGGGGGACAACGTGCAGATGACGATCGAGCTGATCACGCCGATCGCGATGGACGAAGGGCTCCGGTTCGCCATCCGCGAGGGTGGCCGCACGGTGGGTGCGGGCGTCGTCGCAAAGATTCTCGCGTAACTGCGATTCAACCAGCGCGCCTACGGGCGTCGGGACAGCGAGTTGGACAACCCAGGTTGTCGGCTCCCCGACAGAGCAACGCCCGGACGCGGACTGACTTCACTTAACGGGACGGACAACGATGGCTCGAGAAAAAATCATCCTCGCGTGTAGCGAGTGCAAGAATCGCAACTACTTCACCATGAAGAACAAGCGTCTCCATCCGGAGCGCGTCGAGTGGAAGAAGTACTG
Organism: Acidobacteriota bacterium; assembly: GCA_031388865.1. Taxonomy (GTDB): domain Bacteria; phylum Acidobacteriota; class Thermoanaerobaculia; order Gp7-AA8; family Gp7-AA8; genus QHVT01. Next base: position 419 of record JANMSA010000371.1, read on the forward strand.
CCCGCGGTGCAACAAGCATCAGCTCCATAAGGAAACCAAGTAATGGCCGTCGACAGCTCGCTGCCTCCGGCGCCAGCGCCAGAGAACAAGGCGCTGGCTGCGGCGCGTGGCATCCCGTCGTTCTATCAGGCGGTGATGGCCGAGATGCGCAAGGTGACGTGGCCAGAGCGGAAGGACGTGCAGCGCGCCACCATCGCGATCATCATCTTCGTGCTGGTGCTCGGCCTGTTCATCTTCCTGCTCGACATGGTGCTCCAGGGCCTGCTCGGTACGCTGATTCCCTCGCTGTTCAAGCGCTGATATGGAGCATCGCTTCTACGCCATCCAGACAACCGCTGGACACGAGAACAAGGTTCGCTCTCTGATCCAGCGCAAGATCGAATCGGACCCGCGCGCGGCGGAGGAGCGTCACATCCGGCAGGCGCTCGTTCCGACGCAGGAAGTGGTCGAGATCAAGAACGGCAAGAAGGTGACGGTCGAGCGGAAGATCTTCCCGGGGTACGTGCTCGTGGAGATGCTCATGACGCAGGAGACCCTGCACCAGATCAATGGGATTCAGGGCGTGATCAAGTTCGTCGGGCACGAGCGGCTGCCGCAGCCGTTGCGTCCCGAGGAAGTGAACCGCCTGCTGGGCATCACCGACGACGTCGAAGAGTCGGCGCCGAAGGAAGAGATTCCGTTCCTCATCGGCCAGGCCGTCGCGATCACCGAGGGACCGTTTACCGACTTCAACGGGACGGTCGAGGAAGTGATGGCGGACAAGGGCAAGGTACGGGTGTCGGTGTCGTTGTTCGGTCGACCCACCTCGGTGGAGCTCGACTACCTGCAGCTCAAGGGGTATTGAGCTGCGCTGCACGTCGCCCACCACGGCGACGCAAATACAACAGTGGTAGTTCAACCCGGAACAATCCGGGCAAACGCAAGGAGGTTAAGTGGCTAAGAAAGTAGCAGGGTTCGTAAAGCTCCAGATTCCGGCGGGGAAGGCCAATCCGGCTCCCCCGGTCGGTACGGCGCTCGGCCCGCAGGGCATCAACATCATGGCCTTCTGCAAAGAGTTCAACGCTCGGACGCAGGGCCAGGATACGATCCTGCCCGTCGAGATCACGATCTATTCCGACAAGTCGTTCTCCTTCATCCTCAAGACGCCGCCCGCGGCGATCCTGGTGAAGAAGGCGATCGGCCTCGAGAAGGGATCGGGACAGCCGAACCGCAACAAGGTCGGCAAGATCACCAAGGCACAGGTCAGGCAGATCGCCGAGATCAAGATGCCAGACCTGAACACCGACTCGATCGAGTCTGCCATGGCGATGATCGCCGGCGCGGCGCGCTCGATGGGTGTGGAGGTCGTGGACTAATGAAGACACACGGCAAGA
>JANMSA010000383.1:0-8611 GCA_031388865.1 Acidobacteriota bacterium
ACCAGGAGGTGCCACACGACGGCCGCCAGACCCTCGGTGTGCGGAGTGATGCGATCGCTGGAGACGACGGGGATCAGGACGCACTCGTCCGCGACCTGCTTGGTGTAGCCGCCATCCTTTCCGACGATGCCGAATACTTTCGCACCACGCTCGCGTGCGTGATCGATGGCGCGTACGAGATTCACCGACACGTTCTTCTCAACGTTGCCGCCGCCGACGGAGAAGACCAGCACCGCATCATTCGGACCGAGCCGCGAGATCTTCAGCCACTCCGCAAAACAGGTGTCCCACCCTTCGTCGTTGACGCGCGCGGTGAGCTCGGACACGTTGTCCGTGGGCGTGTATGCCTCGAACTGGCAGATCTTGCGGAAGTCGTTGACGGCGTGGCTGGCGTGGCCGGCGGAGCCGCCGACGCCGAGGATGAAGAGGCGGCCGCCGGCGTCGCGGGAGGTGGCGAGGCCGGCCGCCAGGCGGTCGATGGCAACGGCGTCGAGGCGCCGGATTGCTTCGATGCTCTCGTCGAGGAACGCGCTGCTGAAGGAATCCATGTTTCGATCATACAATCCTGCCGATGACGGGCCGTCAGACCGCCGGATCGCTGATCGGCGCAGCCCTCGCGGCGGTCGCGGCATGGCTGATCCGTCCCATGTTCGATCCGCCCTTCGGCGGCGTCGGATTCGTCACTGAGAACGCGTATCCAAAGTCCTGGGACTACGCGGTGATCGCATTGCTGTGCGCGGGATCTGCGGCGGGAGCCTTGCTGTTTTCTCGATCCTCCGCGCTTGTCGCACCTCGCGCGCCCCCCCCGACGACCAGCAACCAGCAACGAGCAACGGTCGCGACAGCGATCCTGGTATTCGTGCTGATGCTTTTCGTTCACGACCACCCATACCAGCACATGGACCCGTTCCACGAAGGGGAGCACCTCACGCCGGCTTCGCTGTTTCTGAGCGGCGAGCGTCCTTACGGGGACGTGTTCCTGCTGCACGGACTCGGCGTCGATGGGGGACTGGATGCGCTCGCCGGCGGGCGGCCGCTGTACACCCGCCGCCTGCAGACCGTGCTCGATGCCGCGACCCTTGCATTGCTGGTTCCGATCGCCGCGGCGGTGACGGTCAGCACGGCGGGCATGCTTGCCGCCGTCCTCGCTTCGCTCTGCGGCGTCGCCGCGCTGTGGGTCCCCGTGTTCCCGTATTTTCGTCTGGCGCCGGTCCTTCTCGCCACGCTCGCGCTGCTGCGATACGCACGCAGCGGACGCGCGGCACCGCTGTTCCTCGCGTTTGCGAGCGCGACGCTGGGCGTGGTGTGGAGTCTCGATACCGGCACGTACGCGCTCGCGGGGACTGCCATCGCCTTTCTGCTGTTGCCGAAGCGATTGCCGCACGCGCGCGTGGCGACCCTCGCGGCGATCGCGCTTCTTCTGCCGATCGGCGTTCTGCTCGCTGCGCGGGCGGACCTCCTCCAGTTCTTTCGAGACTCCTTTCTGATCATCCCCGGCTCAATCGACGCCGTCTGGTCGCTGCCGGCACCGAAGCCGTTCTCGGCTGCGGGACTGCGCTACTACGTGCCGCCAGTTCTCTACGGACTGCTGCTGGCGTGGGGGTGGAAACGCCGGGATCCGCGCGTGCTCATCATCGCCGTGCTTTCCCTTGTGCTCTTCCGCACTGCCGCCGGGCGCGTGAGCTGGAGTCACACCCGTTATGCCACACCCCTTCTCGGCATCGCCGTCGTGGCGTTCTTCCTGGAGCCGCTCCGCAACCGCCTCGCATTGGCAGTTCTGGCGCTCGCCGCGGCGTTTTACTTTGAGGTTCCGCAGAACGCCGCGGCGGGCGCGAAGCTGCTCGCTGGATGGCCTGCGCGGCAGCGTCACGAGGGGCTGGTGCGCCATCCGCTGGCGCCGGGAATCTACACGACCGAAGACAACGCGACGCAGCTCGCGACGCTGAAGAACTACGTCGACTCGCTGGGTCCCGGTCCGATCCTCGATTTCACGAATGAGCGTGCCCTGTACTTTCTGTTGCGACGGAAGCCGGCGACGCGCACGTTCGATATCCCGATGCTTTCCGCCCACGAGCTGCTGAGCGAGGCCATGACCCAGCTGCAGGCCAACCCTCCGGTCTGCGTGATCCTCGGCGGCGAGCCCTCGGTGGCTGTGTTCGACGGCGTTCCCAACGACCAGCGGGTGCCCGAGCTCGCGCGGTGGATCGATGTGACCTATCCAAAGCGCACGCAGATCGGTCGCTTCCTCGTTGCGACCCGATGACACCGGCTGCTGGTTGATTGTCAGTTGCTGGTTGCTGGTGGGTTGTCAGTTGTGAATTGTCAGTTGTCAGTTCTCAGTTGTCGGTTGTCTGTGCCTCTCAGCCTGATGAAACCTGACGCCGAGTGCCGCCGGCTCGAAGGCGCAGACAACTGACAACCGCCAACGGCCAACGCGACCGGCGCAACCGAACGTAAACCCTTCGCCAACCGCCAACCGCCATCGGCCAACCGACACGGTAAACTGCGGCGCCTATGGCCACTCTGATCCAGCAGCCGACCATTGTTCAGGCGGCGGGAAACAAACCGAAGATCATCGAGGAGTACATCGGGCGCGTGAACTCGAAGACCGAAGGGGTCTCGATTGCCCGGATGAAGAGCCCGAGCGGCTGGGTTGAGCCGGGGCAGACGCCGGAGTTCGACGAGTACACGCTGGTGCTGCGCGGAGTGTTGCGCGTGACCACGCACAGCGGCTCGATGGACGTGCACGCCGGACAGGCGGTGATCACGCCGGGCGGCGAGTGGGTGCAGTACTCGACGCCGGGAGCGGAGGGAGCGGAGTACGTCGCCGTCTGCCTGCCCGCGTTCTCCATGGATTCCGTACATCGCGATGGATGAACATCCGGGGCGGGTGGGCAGCGAGGAGGATGGATCGCGCTCCGCTCACCCAGGTCCCTCGGCGCGAGGTGGAGACAGTCGTCTCTGGGGCGTCCTCTTCGTCCTGGCGGTGGTGTGGATTGCGGCGCTGCTGCATCGCGGCCAGCCACTGGGCTGGGATGAGCTGGAGTTCTTTCGCGCCACGCGCTGGATCGGCGAAGGACGCGTTCCCTTCCGCGATTTCTGGGAGCACCATACACCGCTGCAGTGGCTCGTGTTCGCGCCAGTGGCCCGACTCTTCGCAGACGGACCGGGCGCCGGCTCGATCGTGGTCATGCGCTGGGCGCAGGTGGCGCTCTGGATCGGCATCTTCGCCCTGGTGATCCGGCTTTCGGGGAAGGCGAGGTGGTGGGCGCTCGTGTTCCTCGTGGCCTCACCGTTGTTCGTCCGCTCCGCAATCGAGTACCGCGTGGACGTCCTCTGCAACCTTCTCTACTTCGGGGCGATCGTGGTCGCCATCAAGCGGCGCTGGGCCGCGTTCGGGGTGTTGATGTCGCTTTCGGTGCTCGCGAATATGCGCTACGCACCGCTGGTGGTGATCACTGCCGCCATCCTGCTCATGTGGGATTCCAGAGAGGAGCGGTGGCGCTGGAACGCGAGTGCGCTCTGGATGCTGGCGGGGGTCGCTGCGGTCGCGACGCCGTTCGTCGGGTGGCTGGCCATCACGCGCGCGTGGACTCCTTTCCTCGACGGCATCTTCGGCTACAACGCGGCCTCGTCCAGGGTCCTGAACCTGAACACGCTCTACCAGTTCGCGGCGCCGTTGTGGCAACTCGACCTCGCGGCGATCGTTCTGGGTTGTGCCGCCATTGCCGGATGCGTCCTCGCCCTGCGTCAGATACGGCGGCCGGGCCTGCAGCAGATCCTGGCGCTGCTGTTCATCGCGTCACTGGTCACCATCGCCGCCATGGCTGTGCAGTACGAGTATCACTTCCAGGGCGTGTATCTGCTGATGGTGCCGCTCGCAGCGGCCACCTTCTCGCGAGTGGAACGATGGCAGTGGCTGGCTCTCCTGACCGCGGCGACGGCTCTCATTCTCAGCATCCTCCCGGTGGCTACGCAGGGCTTTGGTGGCGCGATGAGGTATCAGGACTTTGTCATGCGCGAGGTCGATCGCCGAACCACCGCCGGCGACCGAGTCTTCGAGGGCACCGGCTACGCGCTCCGCCGGGAGCCGGCCCATCGCTACTGGTTTCTCGCGACAGGCGTCCGATTTCTCTCGGCTCAGGGACTGATCGCGCGGTATGACATCGCCGCGGATCCACCAGCGGCCGTGATCTACAACCTGCGCATGCAGCTCTGGTTCGAGGTCTTCCCGAAGTCCGCGGCGTATGCGGTGCGGCACTATGTTCCGCTCACCCGCGATCTCTGGGTGCCCGGCATGACGGAAACGCTCGAGCCCGGCCGTCTCCTCACCTGGGTTGCGCCCGGCGCAGGAACCTTCGCGCTCTGGCCCAGCGAGACGCTGTTGCGCCATCCCTGGCTGACGAAGCCGCTCGAGTACGCAGCGGTGCAAGGGGAGGGCGCGACGCGGTACGCGATTCCGCTGGCTCGTCTGCCGCTGGCACAAGCCATTGAGTGGAGTGTCGATGGTGTGCCCATCGCGGGCCGGACCGCCCGGCTCCGAAAGGGATCCCGCGTGACAGTCCTTTCCCGCAACAGCGGTCGCGTTGGCGTGCTGCTCGTCCCGTCGGACCTCGGCATGCTCTGCGTGGGACCGGCCGAGGAGTTTCAATTCTGATGCGAAACGAGTCGAAGGGCAGCGAGATCGTCGGACACCTGCGGAGCCGGAAATGAAGGTGCTGATTCTGTCGGAGCGCGACGTCGAGGAACTACTCACGATGGAGGTGTGCATTGGCGTCATGGAAGACGCACTGACCGCGCTCGCGCGCGGGGAAGTGTTCAACCCCTTGCGGCATTTGGTTCGCGCCCCCGGCGCCCCGGGAATCCTCGGTCTCATGCCGGCGTGGCGCGGGGGCAGCACCTCGTACTACGCGCTGAAGGAGGTCTGCGTTTTTCCGGAGAACCCGAAGCGCGGACTGGACTCGCATCTGGGCGCCGTCATCCTGCATGACGGCGAAACCGGGGTACCGCTTGCCTTCATGAACGCCTCCGCGATCACCGCGATTCGCACGGCGGCGGTCTCGGCCGTTGCGACGAAGCTCCTTTCAAGGGAAGACGCCTCGGTTCTGGCTGTGCTCGGCACAGGAGTGCAGGCCAAGGCTCACCTGCGAGCGATCCCCCTGGTGCGTGATATCCGGGAGATCCGGACGTACAGCCGATCCGGCGGAAGCGCCGTCAGCGCTGAAGAGGCGGTTCGCGGTGCGGATGTGATCGTCACGGCCACGAGCTCGAGAGAGCCCGTGCTCCGACGGGAGTGGATCGCGCCCGGAGCCCACATCAACGCGGTAGGGTCCAGCGTCGCTACGTCACGGGAGCTGGACGCGGAGACGATGGCGGCATGCTCGCTCTTCGTCGACCGGCGGGAGTCCACGGTCCATGAGAGCGGTGATTACCTTCTTGCGCTGAGGGAAGGAGCGATTGACGAGACGCACATCCGGGCGGAGCTCGGGGAGTTGTTGACGGGCGCCGTCGCCGGACGGACATCACCTGAAGAGGTCACACTCTTCAAGTCCCTCGGACTGGCCGTCGAGGATCTGGCCTGCGCGGCGTTTCTCTACGACCGGTCGCGTTCGCTCAAGCGGGGAGTCTGGGTGGAGTTCTGAGCAGCTTCGTGCGGTCTCGCTACTGCAAGCACGGGCGGCGGCCCTTCTGAGAGCTGAGAGATGGGAGCTGAGAGCTGCCTTTCCAGGCGCATGTTGACGCGGAATAAGACCTTAGGGGCTGCCGTTAGGGCTGGTCCGGGCTTGACAAAGCTCATTCCCGCACCTAATCTGCGCGGGTTTTCTCTTGCGGGAGCAGTTCTTCCGCTGTACGTGTCTCCAGATGTCTCGAGAAGGATAAGCAACGAATGCCAACGATCAATCAGCTAGTTGCCCAGGGTCGCGAGAGCGTCAAGTACAAGACGAAGTCGCCGGCCCTGCAGTCGAGCCCGCAGAAGCGCGGTGTCTGCACGCGTGTCTATACCTCGACGCCGAAGAAGCCGAACTCAGCCCTCCGTAAGGTGGCCCGTGTGCGTCTGACCAACGGTGTTGAAGTGACGACGTACATCCCGGGCGTGGGCCACAACCTCAAGGAGCACTCGATCGTGCTCATCCGCGGCGGTCGTGTGAAGGATCTTCCGGGTGTGCGTTATCACGTGGTTCGGGGAACGCTCGACGCCGTTGGCGTCGCGAAGCGCAACCAGAGCCGCTCCAAATACGGGACGAAGCGTCCCAAGAAGGCGTAACAACGAGCTCGACGCTCGAAAGCCATCGCATCCTCGCGGGAGCGATCGCCTGAAGAGCTGAGACCAGCCAGGTTAAAAAAATGCCGAGAAGAAGAGAAGTTCCCAAGCGTGAGATCCTGCCGGACCCGGTCTACAACAGCCAGCTGGTGACCAAGTTCATCAACTCGCTGATGAGCGATGGCAAGAAGTCGGTTGCCGAGCGCGTGTTCTACGGTGCTCTGAAGAAGGTCGAGGACCGGGCCAAGGACGATCCGCTCAAGTTGTTCAAGAAGGCGATCGACAACGTCAAGCCCGCTCTCGAAGTGAAGAGCCGCCGCGTCGGGGGCTCGAACTACCAGGTGCCGATCGAAGTGCGTCCCACGCGCCGAACCGCGCTGGCCATCCGCTGGATGATCAGCTACGCGGCATCGCGCGGCGAGAAGACGATGGTCGACAAACTGGCCGGCGAGATCATGGATGCAGCGAACAATCGCGGCAACGCGATCAAGAAGCGCGAAGATACGCACAAGATGGCTGAGGCGAACAAGGCCTTTGCTCACTACCGCTGGTAGAAAAAGTTTTCGGTGGTAGAATCTCCCGCCCCCTTCCGGGGTTGGAACCCTCGTCGGATGCTTGAATCCGGCGGCCCGAAGCACCAACTCAGCAGTTTCCGTAGCTCCGTCTCGACCGGATAACACAGAAAACGTTCTGCGGTTCCGGACCGAGCAACGGGAAACCTAAAACCGAATATCTCTGCATCTCCCCGGTGGGAGGTGTGCGTAAGCCGACGAGAGTCGGATGCGTGTGTTGTGCGCCCGAAAAAGAAGAAGAAAAAATGGCACGTCAGACCCCTCTCGATAAGACTCGCAACATCGGCATCATGGCTCACATCGATGCCGGGAAGACGACGACCACCGAGCGCATCCTCTACTACACCGGCATCACTCACAAGATCGGTGAAGTACACGAGGGCACTGCGATCATGGACTGGATGGTCCAGGAGCAGGAGCGCGGCATCACCATCACTTCGGCCGCCACCACGGCCAAGTGGGGAGACACGCGCATCAACATCATCGACACGCCGGGTCACGTCGACTTTACGGTTGAAGTGGAGCGATCCCTGCGCGTGCTCGACGGCGCCGTGGGCGTGTTCTGCGCGGTCGGCGGTGTCGAGCCGCAGTCCGAGACCGTCTGGCGTCAGGCCGACAAATACGGCGTTCCCCGCCTGGCCTTCATCAACAAGATGGATCGCGTCGGCGCCAACTTCGAGTCCGTCGTCGGCCAGATCCGCACCAAGCTCGGCAAGAATGCCGTCCCTCTGCAGCTCCCCATCGGCGCCGAAGAGAAGTTCAAGGGTGTCATCGACCTGGTGTTGATGAAGGCCCTGGTCTTCAACGATGAGAGCCTGGGCGCAAAGTACGACATCGAAGAGATCCCGGCCGAGCTCCGCGAGGAAGCAGAGCGCTATCGCGAGAAGATGGTGGAGTCGATTGCCGAGTCGCATGACGAGCTGCTGGAGAAGTACCTTTCCGGCAAGACCATCGAGGTGGCAGAGCTCAAAGCGGCTCTCCGCGATGCCACCATTCATCAGAAGATCACTCCGGTGCTCTGTGGTACGGCCTTCAAGAACAAGGGCGTGCAGCCTCTCCTCGATGCGGTTGTCGACTATCTCCCTTCGCCGATGGATATCCCGCCGGTCAAGGGCCTCAATCCTGACGACGAGTCCGTGGTGATGGAGCGCAAAGCCGATGACGACGAGCCGTTCTCGGCGCTCGTCTTCAAGATCATGACCGACCCGTTCGTCGGTCAGCTCGCATTCTTCCGCGTCTATTCAGGCCGCGTGGAGTCGGGCTCCGCCGTTCTGAATTCGACCAAGGGCATGACCGAGCGTGTTGGCCGGCTCCTGCAGATGCACGCCAACAAGCGTGAAGAGATCAAAGAGGTCCGCGCGGGCGACATCGGCGCGGCCGTCGGTCTCCGCAGCGTCACCACCGGCGACACCATCTGCGACAAGAACAAACCCATCGTCCTGGAGACGATGATCTTCCCGGAGCCGGTCATCGCGGTGGCCATCGAGCCGAAGACCAAGACCGACCAGGAAAAGATGGGCGTCGCGCTCGCGAAGCTCATGCAGGAAGACCCCACGTTCAAGGTCCACACGGACCCGGAGACGAATCAGACCATCATCCGTGGCATGGGCGAGCTGCACCTCGAGATCATCGTCGACCGTATGGTCCGCGAGTTCGGCGTCGGTGCGAACGTTGGCAAGCCGCAGGTTGCGATCTTGAACGCCATCTCCGAGGAGTCGACGTCGTGGTACGAGCCGTCATAGAGGATGGCGCGAATGCCCGTCATCGGATAACCGGC
>JANMSA010000392.1:0-13052 GCA_031388865.1 Acidobacteriota bacterium
CTGCTGATGTCGATCATCGAGATCTACAAGAAATCGTTCTCCGCGAGGAGCCGGACGCCCATGATCGAAACGGCGGGGTCCTGAGCGTTTTTCGCGTAGCGGCTTGGCGGAAGGGCGGAAAGGCGTCAAGGAATCCTCAAAGGGATGGCAAAAAAATTGTAAAACACGCGGCATGGGCAGCCTGACCTCTCGTCGTGTATTGATTGCGGACTCCGATCCGGCGGTGAGGCAGCAGTTGTTCTCGGCGCTGCTGGCGGTGGACGTATTTTCGGATGTCGTCGCGAACGTGGCGGACGCTCTGGAGAAACTCGACGGGCAAGCCTACGGTGTGGTCCTGGTCGATATCGCACTGGCCGGCGGAATGCTTGAAGAAGTGCTGGCTCGCATCGCCAGGATTCCCACGCAGCGCCGGCCGATCGTGCTGGTGGCCGCCGCAAACGCTGCGTCTGCGCGTTCACTGGATGTCGAGATCGTGCAATTCGTTCTGCGGAGGCCGCTCTCGCTCCACCAGACGGTCGACGTCATCCGAAGCTGCGTCGAGAACGTAGTCTCCCGGACCGATGCCGTCGAAACCGACGGTGATGGCCAAGGTAATGGCGATCAGCTCACGTCGTGACCGGCCGCGCGCAGCACGTCCACAGCTTCCGGGAAGCGGTCTGCCTTGACCAGCAGGTAGTCTGTGTCGAAGGTCGCGACGAGAAAGACGCTGATCCCGGCGGCAGCGAGGGGCGTTACGAGCGCCGCAGCGACGCCAGTGACCTCGAAAGGAATGGGCCCTTCTACCTTCACTCCGCGCCAGCCATGCTCGGCCTGCACATCGAGCGGGGGAGCGTCATCATCGCAGACGATGGAGAGCTCGTAAGCGGTGCGCGTGACCGAGGTGAATGCGCCACGCGGCCACGACGGCAGAGGCGCGTCGGGGGGGAGGCGGCAGATGGCTAGAGTCTCCGTGAGCGTGGAGAGACGGAGATGCATCACTGCTGCGTCAGCACGCGTGCGACCGCCGCGAGGAGCTGCTCAGCCTCGAAAGGTTTCTGCACGATCGCCGCAACGTCCCCTTCGACGTTCTTGAGAACTGAGTCCGGTGACGCCGTCACCACGATGACCCGCCGCAGCATCGAAGGGTCGACTTCCTTCAGGTGCCGGATCACGGTCAGCCCGCCCTCGGTCGGGGTCATCAGGTCGAGCAGCAGCGCAGCGTATTGATTCTGCCCGATCTTCTCGATGGCTTCGGCGCCCGCACTGACCACGTCGACGCGATACCCCGCGCGTTTGAGCAGCACGCTCATGAGGCGTTGCATCGCCACGTCGTCGTCGAGAAGGAGCAGCCGGACCTTGCGCCGGAGGAGAGCGAGCATCGGCGGAGGAGTCTATCGCAGCTGGCCGCGGAAGGCGCTCCGCGATTGCTCATCGACCGGCGAAGCTCGCCAATGAGGAAACCGTCGACCAACCTCATGCGATCGGGGTGATGCCGTCCTGGTGCGGAGTGAGGGATTCGAACCCACGACCCCCTCGGTGTAAGCGAGATGCTCTACCGCTGAGCTAACCCCGCACAGGCGACGTCCGGCAACAGTAACACGCGAATGTGGCACTGAACATGATCCTCCCGGTGCAGGAGGATCAGATGGGACTGTTTGGAAAATCGTTCGACGAGAAGGTGCAGCAGGCGCTCGAGACCGTGCGTGGAAGTTTTCCCGGGACACAGGTCAACGCGCAGGTGAATGACGAAGTGGTGACCCTCACCGGTCACGCTCCCGATGTCGAAACCAAGGGCCGGATCATGGTTGCTTTCAATGAGGCGGTGGAGACGAAGAATACGATCAATCAGATCACCGTGGAAAAGCCACTGTCCCAGGCATCCGGCGCATCGTTCGACAGGCCGCTCGGCGGTTCCCAGGGCGGCGCCGGTTTCGCCACGGAGCAGCAGTTCCACGACGTCGTTGCCGGCGATACCCTCAGTGCGCTGGCGAAGAAGTATTACGGCGATGCGTCGAAGGATCAGCGGATCTTTGAGGCGAATCGAGATCAGCTCACGGACCCGGACAAGATCCGAGTCGGGCAGAAGCTGAAAGTGCCACGCTAGAGTGGCGCGTAGATCAGGGATCGGCATTAGTCCGTTGGCCCATCCGCGACAGAATCACGGCGGCACACGGACTTCCTCACTGCGCCGCACCTGTTTCAGTCCCCTCTCCCCGCGCACGGGCAGAGGGGACTGGTGGTGTCCACGATGTTGGTTCACTCAGACGGGCGTTGATCCCGCCAGGGAAGGGTCGTAGACAATGACCGAACGCTCAGACAACGGCAACGGACGGCCGGCAGCAGCTCACGGCACGATCATCACAGGGATCGGGGCATGGCGCACGATGTTCAGCTTGCCGCCGGTGGGTTTGCGTACCGCGTTGAGGAAGATCGCATCGGCGTCGACGCGGGTCGAGTAGCGGATGATTTCCTTATCCGCGTCTCCGCCCTGCAGAACCGCAGTTCTCGCGTTGGGGATCTCGGTAGCGAGCTCACGGAGCAGAACTTCGGCTGAGGCCGTTTCTTCCTCATCGCAAATCGTGAGGAGATGGACTTCTTCCGCAACCTTCGACGCCAGGACCAGGGCCGTCCGGGACGTCTGTGCGGGGTGCACGGGAACGACTGCGCGCTTGAGCGAGCCGCGCCGGCGGGTTCCGTAGCGGATTGCGAGGACCGGGCAGGGAGGATGATCGAAGACGGCGATCGTCGTAGAGCCGACCAGCAGATGAGCGACGTGATGCCGGGCGTGGGTGGCGATCACGATCAGATCGGCACGCTCCTCAACGGCTGTCCTGCAGATTTCTGCGCCGGCGGCGGGTGCCTTGCGGACGATGAGCCGCGTGACGACGGACGCGTTCGCGTGGCGTACGCGCTCGCGAAGGCGGTCGAGCTCCTGCTGCTCGGCGTACTCATAGAGCGAAGGGTCGGCAGGGAAGCGTAGCTCGTCAGGGTGAGAGGTGCGGGTCATGCGCACGTGGACGATGATCAGTTCCGCGTTGCTCGCGCCGGCGAGGCGCACGGCGTCATCGAAGACCCACTCCGATGCGGTCGAGAAATCGGTTGGGATGAGGATGCGGGAGAACATCGACGTCTCACTCTCGGTCGCAGAAGTTCAAGCGTCAAGGAGCGTGGGGTGACGTCTCTGAGCTGCTGCAACTTTGCGACCGCTGAGACTCTACCGTGTCACAGGCTGGGGAGTCACGGATGATGCTGATGCCGTTGCCACTGACGCTGCCGAGCCCGCTGTGGGCCGCGGAGTCACGATGTAGCGGATGACGGTCCTCGGCTCTGCCTCGGTCTCCGCGACCTGCAGCGTCACCTGCTGGCCGTGGGCGTTGAGAGCCTCTCCCGGGATGAACGGGTCCTGCATGGCCTGATTCAGCTGAACTTCGAGGGTTCGCCAAGTCTGACGCTCCGAAGGATACCGATCCTGGGACGGAAACGAGCGGAACTGGGCGAGGTAGGTGGTGTAGTAGTGGTAGACCTGCGGGAAGGAGTCGTCGGTGGCCAGTGTGTAGACCTGTGCCCCTGCTCCGTACCTGCTGCGAATCATCACCTCGTCGCGACGAGTGAGGTCTTCCCGGTACTGAGCCCCCTGGTACAAGGGAATTGCGGGATTGATCGTTGCCAGGGTCTGGACAGCGTCGACCGGGTTCTGTGCAGCAGGCGCCTCACGCGAAGGGTTGCCTTCGTCCGCTGCCTTCGTCTCACTTCCGCCGGTGCAGCTACCGGAAAGGAGGAGCGCCATGAGGCAGGTGGCGATCGGCAGTGCGTCCTTTCGGTTCGTCATGAACCGTTTAGAGAGCAATGGGTATGCCCATGCGCTAGTTATTCTGTGCCTGGAAGGCAATCGAGCGATGCCGTTTGGCGGTGCTGCGCAGGCGTTCGAGGGCCGTTTCTCCGCCGTACTTCGCGACCAGGCGCTCGTCGTAGAGGTCGGAAATACTCGCTACGGTGTCGAGAGAGGCGATGAGCTGCTCGGGACGCAGCCTGCGGCCCAGGAAGGCATGTGAATAGAAGATATCCTGCTCCACCATGCTGAACGCGCCCAGCGGGACCTCGGAGTTCAGACGCAGCAGTTCCGCCATCAGCTCGAACGTCGGCTCGGCGCCCTGGACGCAGAACGCGAGGATCTCGATGACCGCATCGTCTTCTTCGTACGGGTCGATCGAGATCTCCAGCACGGTCGATCCATACTTGAGGTAGAAGTCGCAGTGACCGGCGTCGTCGAAGTGCTCTTCCACCAGTTCGTCGAGATAGGTCTTGACCTGTCGGTAGACCTCCTCCTGGCAGTGGGTGTGAAATTCTTTGGGCGTTTTGGACACGGCGGCGATTATAGCGATGAACGATGAAGGATGAACGATGAACAGGACGCTCACTCTCAAACGCGGCAAGGAGAGGGTGGTCGCGAACCGGCACCCCTGGATCTTCGCCGGAGCGATTCATGCCGAGCATGGACCCGAGAACGCGCCCATTGCGGACCTGGTCGACCCGCACGGCGTACGGATCGCATCGGGCTTCTATTCACTCCATTCGCAGATCCGCTTGCGCGCGCTGACGTTCGGCGCGGAGCTGGCGACTCCGGAACTGATCGCCTCGCGCTTGTCCGCGGCAATCGCGCGGCGCCGGTCGGTCTTCGATGAGGGTACGAACGCCGCTCGCCTCATTCATTCCGAGGGGGATGAGCTGAGCAGCATCATCATCGACCGTTATGGCGATCTTGTGGTCGTCGAAATCGCGAATCGCGGTGCGGAACAGTTCAAACCGCTCATCCTCGAGACGCTGCAACAAGAGCTGTCGGTGCGGGTGATCTATTTCAAGAACGACATCCCGGCTCGGACGCTGGAGCGGTTGCCGCTGGAGGACGAAGTCTTCGAGTCCACGAGGCTACGAGGCGACGTGGGGCTTGCCGATGACGATGACGAGGGCTCCCCCAGGACTCGAAGACCCGAAGACTCGAAGACCCGCATCCGCGAGTCCGGCCTCGCCTTCGTGGTGGATCCGCGGGATGGGCAGAAGACCGGTTTCTTCCTCGACCAGCGTGAGAACAGGCGCCTCACGCGCGAGCTCGCGGTGAGCCGTCGCGTACTGAACCTCTTCTCCTATACCGGTGCTTTCGGTGTGTACGCCGCCGCCGGTGGCGCTTCCTTCGTCCGCAACGTCGACGTCTCTGCCCGGGCGATCGAAGTGGCCCGCGAGAATCACACGCTCAACGACTCGTCGGCCGAGTTCACGGTTGCCGACGCTTTCCAGTATGTCCGGACCGCCGGTGAGAAATATGACCTGCTCATCTGCGATCCGCCAGCTTTCGCGAAGAGCCGCGGGGAGGTTGAACGGGCGGCGCGCGGCTACAAGGACATCAACCTGCACGCGATGCGTCTCGTCGAGCCCGGCGGTCACATGCTCACGTTCTCGTGTTCCGGCCACATGTCCATCGACCTGTTCCAGAAGGTGATCTTCGCCGCTGCGGTCGATGCCGGAAGGCGCATCTCGTTCATCCGCCGGCTCACGGCTGGTCCCGATCATCCCGTGTCGCTGTACTGCCCGGAAGGGGAGTACCTCAAAGGGTTTCTGCTCGAAGTCCATTGATCCGACCGGCCGGAAAGTGTCCATGTCTCAAAGTCGTAAAGTCGCCCGCAATACGCACGCTCACCGTGGTAGATCCCGCGCCCCTGCCCGCGTAGTACAAACCCGCCGCGTGTTCCGGTGGTATCGCGCTACGCGCTCAACCACCGGTCAACCACCGGCGATTTGCCACCACGCCTCCGGCGTTCATAGGCGCGCGGAGCCGGTAAAAACAGCCGGTCGCGATACCATTCCCACAACATGACGCTGACCAACGTGCCGGTTCCGCGGGTTTCGCGCGACCTCACGGTCGCCTACCTCGGGGACCTGCTTCTCGGCGCAGGTTTCATCGACGAGCGCCAGCGCACCGATATCGAGGCTGCCGACCGGCAGTTCCGTTTGCTGCAGCGAGGGCCCTCCAAGCTGCGTGCGGACGAGGAAGCCAGTCCCTTCAAGGTCATCGCCGCGTTGAACCTGATCGATGCAAGCGGCAACGCTACGCGCATCGACGACTTTCTGCTGGCCCGCCTCCTTGCGGAAGAGGCCCGCCTGCCGTTCTACAAGATCGACGCGCTCAAGCTGGATGTAGAGCTGGTCGAGTCGAAAATCTCTCGTCCTTTTGCACGCAAGCACCGCATGGTGCCGGTGGCCGTGCGCGATGGAAAGCTGCTCGTGGCCATGGTCAATCCGTTCGACACGATGGCCATCGACTCCTACCGGCCGATGGCCAAGCAGGAGCTGGACATCGTCGTAGCCGCCGAATCGGACGTCATGGGGGTCATCAACGAACAGTACGGGTTCCGCGCCTCCGTCACGAAGGCGGAACGCGACTTGACCAAAGGCGCGATCGATCTCGGCAACCTCGAGCAGTACATCAAGCTCAAATCGGGTTCGGAGATCGAGACCAGCGACGCGCACATCGTCAACGCCGTGGATTTTCTTCTGCAGCACGCTTACGACTCCCGCGCGTCCGACATTCACATCGAGCCGAAGCGCGAGCACGCGAACATCCGCTTTCGCATCGACGGCGTGCTGCACGAGATCCAGCGCGTACCGAAGCTGGTGAACATGGCCATTACTTCGCGTCTCAAGACCATGTGCCGCATGGACATCTCGGAGAAGCGGCGGCCGCAGGATGGTCGCATCAAAACCGAGCGCGAGGGGAAGGAGATCGAGCTGCGCGTCTCCACGCTGCCGACGGCCTTTGGCGAGAAGATGGTGATGCGCATCTTCGACCCCGAGGTGCTGATCCGCGATCTGCAGGGGCTGGGTTTCTACGACGACGAGATGAAGACGTTCGGCGACTGGATCAAGCGCCCTCACGGCATCATTCTCGTCACCGGACCGACAGGCTCCGGCAAGACCGTCACGCTTTACTCGGCGCTGAAGAACCTCTCTTCCCCCGAGATCAACATCACCACCATTGAAGACCCGATCGAGATGGTGTACGACGAGTTCAACCAGACAGCAGTCCAGCCGAAGGTCGGCATCACGTTCCCGTCTGCGCTGCGCACGATCCTCCGGCAGGATCCCGACATCATCATGGTCGGCGAGATCCGCGACCAGGAGACAGCGCAGAATGCTGTACAGGCCGCGCTCACTGGACATCTCGTGTTCTCATCGCTACATACAAACGACGCCTCGACCTCGATCACCCGGCTGATCGACCTCGGAATTCAGCCGTTCCTGATCTCTTCGACGCTCATCGGCGCCATGGCCCAGCGGCTCGTGCGCAAGATCTGTATGGACTGCAAACAGAACCGGCCGCTCACGATCGAAGAAGCAGCCATGCTGAATCTTCAGGCGCCGTCCGGAAAACGGATCATCGTGAAGGAAGGCGCCGGCTGCATCCGTTGCAGGAACACCGGCTATTTCGGCCGGACCGGCATTTTCGAGATTCTCCCAATCGACAACGCTTTGCGCGACCTCATCGATCGGGGTGAAGACTTCCTGAAGATCAAAGACATGGCCATCAAGCGTGGGATGCGCACGCTGCGACAGAGCGCACTTCGCAAGCTGGCCGAAGGGGTGACCAGCTTCGAGGAAGTGGTTCGAGTGACCGGGATCTAGGAGTCCGCGCGGCAGAAAACCGCCGCTGGAGGTGGCGCGTACGGTAGCCGGTGGTGCCAGCAAAGCGAGCGACCACCGGACTGCATTGGCAATGGAGATCGACCCCGGCAGGGGTCGCGTACCGGTTCGCATTCGGAGGCGCATCGCCAGTTCCTCCGCGACCCCTGCCGGGGTCGACATCATCACGGGTTGTATGACCGGTGGTCGCTCGCTTCGCGCGCACCACCGGCTACCATACGGGCCGCCTCCAGCGGCCACCAGGGGCTAGGCCGGCACGGCCGGCAGCGCTGGTTGCTCCGCCTCCGCGACGCTCGTCGTCTATGGAGCAGTTTCTGCCGCGCAGACTCCTAGCGTGAGCTCCAGTCGGTAGTGACGGTGATGGTGTCATCGTAGGGATCGCTCGTACGGATGGCGAGCAACTGCCGGTCGCCGGGAACGAAGTCGCCGCTGAACGCTAACGGCTCGGGCGGGTGGACGAGGCGTTCTGCCCCGACGATGAGGCGGTCGCCCTCCACCCGCACCGGCACGTGGAACAAGCCCTGGGGGGTGCCGATGTACACCCCGTCCGCAAACCAGGCGATTTGAAACGCGGTCCGGGGCGAGAGCTGGACTTTCGAGCTCGCTTCGGGAAAGCGCGACGCGAAAACCTGCGGAGCGCGGCCTGAGTCCGAGGATGCGTAGCCGACCCAGCGGCCGTCCGGGGAAAACGCTGCCAGCGCCTCATTTGCTTCGCTGCTGAGGAACATCCGCGGCTTGCTGTCGGGCTCCATCAACAACACCATGACATCCTCGCGACGAGTGCCGGACGAGTCGTCAGCGTGATCAATCAGAGCCAGTCCGCTCTTCGCCCAGACGCGGGGGCGGGTGTCGTTCGTCGTCCGGTAGATGACCTGCTCGTTCCCATTGCCGTCGGGGCGAATGACAAAGAGGTCTCCGCCGCTCTTGAAACCCCGGTGGCGGCTGAAGAGAACCTGCTGCCCGTCCGGAGACCAGACCGGCGACTCTTCTCCTTCCGTCGGCGTCGACGTCAGTCGCGTCTCCTGCGCTGTCCGCAGATCGAACAACCAGAGATCCGTCAGTCCCGTGCTCCGGTCGGTCACCGCCGCAACCGCGCGCTTCCCGTCGGGGGACACTCTCAGATGCCGAAAGGGCCGGGGCGCGCTGACCGGCTCTCCCGGTTTCGAGCCTTCGAACCAGGTCAGTCTGCCGTTCGGCGGGGAGACCAGGGTGCGGTAGATGAGGTCTCCGCCCGCGGTCGCGGCGAATGTGCCGCGGAAATAGTCGGCGTCGTACTCGAGGCCCTCAGCGATGCGGAACGGCTCTCCGCCCAGCGTTCCGCGATCGAGGTCGAAGGGTTGGGCGACGAGGAGCTGGTCTTTCACATACAGCAGGTGCCCGCGTGCATACAGCGCGTTCGAGCGGGCGCGGGTGACCAGTGTCCTTTCCTTCGGCCTGTCGAGCGAGGTCAGATAGATCGCGTGCGCCTCGCTGCCGAGGGTCTCCTGATGCCCGCCCGCGAAGTAAAGAAACCGCTTGCCATCCGGCAGGAAAAGGGGCCAGCGATGCGTGGTCTCCTTCAAGGAAACGTCCAGCTTCGTCACTGGTTGAGGCGTGCCGCCGTTTGCGGAGATGCGGAAAATCTCCGTCGTCGCGCTGGGAGAAAAGAGGATCACGCCCTCTTCGTTCCAGGTGCCGCTGCGGCCATTTCCCGCGGCGCACAGCGTGACGGGCGGCGCGCCGGTGAGCGTCACTTTCTTGAGCTTCTCGCGATCGAAGTACGCAATCCAGCGGCTGTCGGGGGACCAGAACGGAAACGTTCCGAATTCGGTTCCGGCGAGTGGCCTGGCCTCGTTCGATGCCAGCGGACGGACCCATAGTCGCGAATCGTTATCGACGGAGAAGGTGACGAACCGTCCATCGGGGGACACCGAAAGCGTGTCCATCAGGGAAGAGAAACTGTGCCCCTTCGGCGCGAGCACGTGCGTTTGCAGCGCAGTCCCCTGCTGGGTACGCATCGCGCTCGCCGCGAGGTACGCGGCCAGCGCGCCGGCGACGAACGCGATGGCACCTGCAAGCCAGGGCCAGATCCGCCGCCGCTGCTTGGTCACGGCGCGTGCGGTGCCCTGGCTCTTCGCAATCCACTCCAACTCCAGGCGCACGTCATGCGCGCTCTGCCAGCGCGCCTCGGGCTCTTTCTCCAGACAGCGCTGCACGACGTGCTCGAGCTCGGGCGGTGTGACCGGCGCGATCTCCGCCATGGGCCGTGGGACGCTGGCAACGATGGACGCGATGAGGCTGGTCCTGGTTCTGCCGCTGAAGGCCCGGGTTCCGGTGATCATCTCGTAGAGCAGCGTGCCAAATGCGAAGATGTCTGTACGAGCATCGACGTCTGCTCCTTCGATCTGTTCCGGAGCCATGTACTGGAACGTGCCTACGATCGTTCCCTCCGCTGTGAGCGGAGCGTCGGCGTGCTGGACGGTCGGAGCTTCCGCCGAGATCGGCTGCCTTGCCGCGGCTTTCGCCAGGCCGAAGTCGAGCAGCTTTGCGCCGTTGCGGGTGAGCATCACGTTGCCGGGCTTGAGGTCGCGAGGCACGACACCTTCGCGGTGCGCCCGTTCCAGCGCCGCGGCGACCTCGATGCCGACCCGGAGCGCTTCCTTGAGCGGCAACGCCCCGCGCGCGACGCGCTCGGCGAGTGTCTCCCCCTCGAGATACTCCATGACCAGGTAGTCGACGCCTTCATGCTCGCCGACGTCATAGAGCGCGCAGATGTTCGGATGGCTCAGCGCGGAGATCGCTTTCGCCTCGCGCTGGAAGCGGATCCGGAGCTGGGTGTTGTTTGCGAGCTCCGAGGGGAGCGTTTTCACGGCGACCGTGCGATCGAGCCGGGTGTCCTTCGCGCGAAAGACCTCACCCATCCCTCCAGCGCCGATGCGCGAAACGATCTCGTACGGACCGAGCCGGGTGCCGTTCTGCAGGGTCATGCGGAGTGTGACGGATGATACCCGCTTCGGGCGCAGGCACTCGACCGCCCGCGGCCGGGGACCAGGTTGCTGAGTCCGCCTCCTCTACGGCCGGTGCTATTCTTGCGCGCATGACCGTTCAGGCTGCCGCCTCCTCGCTCGAGCGCGAGCTGGAGCTTCGGAAGAAGCTCACCGCAATCGCGAATCAGATCAATTCCGCGGAGTCGATCCCGCAGATCCTGATGACGCTCAAGGATCGCATCCTGGAGATCCTCGACGCGGACCGGCTGACCATCTACGCGATCGACACGAAGAATCAGGAGTTGTACTCGCTGACGAAGGTCGGCGACGTGCCGAAAGAGATCCGCGTTCCCAAGTCGTTCTCGTCCATTGCGGGCTTCACCGCCCTCTCCCGCAAGACCATCAACATCAAAGACGCCTACGACGCAGCGGAGCTGCAGAAGTTCCATGCGAACCTCCGTTTCGATCAGCGCTGGGACAAACAGACCGGCTTTCGCACCAAGGCCGTCCTGGCCGTGCCGATCATGTTCGAGAAGTACCTGATGGGCGTGATCCAGCTCATCAACAAGCAGAACGGCATCGCGTTCACGGCTCAGGATGAGGATGGCGCGGAAGAGATCGGCCGCATCCTCGGGATCGCCTTCTACAACCAGCACAAGGTGCAGAGGACCACGCGACCCTCACGCTTCGGATTGCTCATCGACAAGGGAGTGATCTCCGAGAAGGACCTCGACCAGGCCGTGAGCAATGCCCGGGTGAACAATCTCCCCGTCGAACGGGTGTTGATCGAAGATCACAACGTCCCCCGCGAAGAGCTCGGACGCTCGCTCACGGCGTACTACTCGGTTCCCTTCTTCAACTACAACGGAGAGCAGACCATCCCGGTGGAGCTGAAGGAGCGTGTCTCATCGGACATCTGGAAGAAGCACGTTGCCGCGCCTGTGGAGCGGAAGCCTGGCCTGCTCGTAGTCGCCGTCGAAGACCCTCAGGACCTGACGCGCCTCGACGGGATCCGTTCGATGAACCTCGCTCCGCGCTACGAGTTCCAGGTAGGGATGAAGCACGAGATCCTCGCCTACATCGCCATGTCGTACGGTGAGCAGCTCCAGCAGGACGGCACCACGGCCGAAAGTGCGGACTGGTCCAAGATCCTCGACTCTCTTGGCGATGGCGAAAAGGTCGAGCTCGAAGACACACCTACGAACGAGCCTGAGATCGACGAGACCGATCACGGCATCGTGCGGCTGGCCAACCAGCTGATCATCGAAGCGTTCTCGCGCGGGGCGTCGGACATCCACGTCGAGCCTGACGGTCCGCGGAGCCCGTGCGTCATCCGGCTGCGCATTGACGGCGACTGTCAGAAGTTCATGGAAGTTCCTGGCCCGCACCGTAACGCGCTCGTGCAGCGGTTGAAGATCATGGCCAAGCTCGACATCTCCGAAAAACGCAAGCCGCAGGACGGCAAGATCCGCTTCAAGTACTCGAAAGGCACCATCGAGCTGCGCGTCGCTACGATTCCGACGGCGAACCAGAACGAGGATGTGGTCATGCGCATCCTGGCGGCGTCCAAGCCGCTTCCGCTCGACAAGATGGGCTTCAGCGACAACAACCTCAAAAGGTTCAAGGAGCTGCTGCAGAAGCCTTACGGCATCGCGCTCGTCGTCGGTCCTACGGGTTCAGGAAAGACCACCACACTCCATTCGGCGCTGGGGTTCATCAACACGGTGGACATGAAAATCTGGACTGCCGAGGATCCGGTGGAGATCACCCAGAAAGGCCTGCGCCAGGTCCAGGTGCAGCCGCGGATCGACTTCACGTTCGCGGCGGCCATGCGCTCGTTCCTGCGCGCGGATCCGGACGTGATCATGGTCGGTGAAATGCGCGATCACGAGACGGCGGCCATCGGCGTGGAAGCATCGCTGACGGGCCACCTGGTGTTCTCCACTCTGCATACCAACTCCGCGCCGGAAACCATCACCCGACTGCTGGACATGGATATCGACCCGTTCAACTTCGCCGACGCTCTCCTGGGAATCATGGCCCAGCGCCTCATCCGCGTGCTCTGCGTGAAATGCAAAGAGGGATACCATCCCGAGGCCGAAGAGTTCGAGGAGATCATCGAGGCCTATGGCTACGACTACTGGCCCGAGACCGGAATCACCTACACGGACGACCTGACGCTCTACCGCCCGAAGGGATGCACGCAGTGCAATAGCACCGGTTACAAAGGACGGATGGGCGTGCACGAGCTGCTGGTCGGTACCGACGATCTCAAGAAGACCATCCAGCGTCGTGCGACCATCGACGAGATCCGCAAGCTGGCGATGCAGGAGGGCATGCGCACCCTCAAGCAGGACGCGATCGAGAAATCGTTCAAGGGAGTCACCGATATGAAGCAGGCTCGATCGATCGCGG
>JANMSA010000407.1:0-1924 GCA_031388865.1 Acidobacteriota bacterium
CGTTGGGGCCGGGCTGCCCCTGCAGGTCGAATGACACGGCATCGAAGAGCAATCCGCCCGGAATGGCTTTGTCGTACCGGGCGATGCTCACCTTGCCGACGAGGACCTCCACCATTTCCCCCTGCTTCCGGATCGTCACCGCGATGCGGTTGTGCTGCTGGTTGTTGGAGAAGCCCGGGACCGTCGCATATTTTGTCCCCTCGAGGTAGCCCGGCGCTCCCCGAAAGGTGCCTTCGACGACCGCTTACCGTCACGGCCGCCGAAACCCGGGCGAAACCTCACGGTGATGAACGAGTCCTGGCCGCTGTTGGCGACCCCCTTCGACAGCCTGAACGTCATGCCTCGCGCGCCCCACGTGTAATCGCGGGCAGCGACCAGGTCGTAGCTGACGGTGAAATCGCGCGGCAGCGGGCCCTTGATCTGAGTAGGAGTCACCCCGAAGCCGCTAATCGAAGCCCAACGGCCTTCCAGTCCTTTCACTTCCACGACGACGCTCGACGCGCCTGCGTTATTGAGGGTGCTGTGCCAGTCGAGAGGCTTCTTGCCGACGGGGGTGGTTGAAAAGTCCTCGAAGAAATACACGCTCGGGTCGGCCGCGATCGCCTTGCTGGCCGGCGACGCGTCCGTCGCGACGGTTTCCGTACGCGCCGGTCGCAGCGGCGTGTACGGCCGTCCCTTGACCTTCTCCGGATCGAAGAAGCGGTTGTAGATGTACTCGATGTTGAACTGGTTCACCACCGCGTCGTGCAGGTGCTTGATGACCGGGTCGTTCAGTTGGGCGGTCCAGGACACCACGATCCACTGCGGCTGGTCGGACCGGCACCGTTCCAGTGTCGCGGCGTCGACGGTGTAGACCGGCAGCCGCGTCGGGCTGCCGCCGTTCCCCTCGAAGACATCCGGGAAGTTCTCCAGGGCGATGTCGGGCTGGACTGTCGAGATCTCGGCCACCTCCTCCAGCCGGTCCTTGTACTTCGCCCGGTTGGCTTCGAGGACCGCCCGCCGCTTCGCGGTCCGATCTTCGAAGGGCTGGAAGAAGCGGGCGATGCGCACCTGGTCGCCCTGTTCCGCCTCGGTGACCCTCTTTTTCTCCGCGGCGTACGCCTGCGTGATGGCGACGCCGACGGCGTCCAGGTATTGACCCCGCGTGAGCTTGACGAAGGGCAGGCGCCGATCCTTCGACAGCAGGACGAACTTGCGGTTGCCGTTGAACGAGTTGCGCTGGAACCACGCGGGGAACTGGCCGAGAAACGGATGGCCGGAAAGGTCGACGGCCTTTTCGAGCTCCTCGCCGAATCCCTGCTGCGCGAAGGTGGGGATGGTGAAGTAATAGCGCTCCGGGGTGCTGATCGCCATGGCCGCTTCGCCGAACGACCCATTCACCATGACGTTCCAGCTGTTGTGGCTGTTCGTGAACGGCTCGATCTTGCCGTTGGCGCCGTATTTCAGCTCGGTGTAGATCTTGCCGACGACGCCATAGCTCTGTGGCGCCGCAGGACTCAGTTTCGGGAAGCTCCGCACCACATCGCCCAGGCCGCCGATTGGGCTGTAGCTCGCTTGCATCCAGTTGGCCAGCTCCATGGAGATCGTCCGCTGGGTGGGGGAATACACCCGGTGATCGACCTTCAGCGGGATACTGGTTCCCTTGAAATCGTAGACCTTCAGCCAGCCCATTTCCTTGTCGACAATGGACGCCGGCGGAATGGGCTGTGCGGACAGTGACACTGACAGGGCGATGGCGAACGAAGCGATCCATCCGGCGCGGGTTCTCATGAGGTGCTCCCGCCGCCGACTGTAACGCGAATCTCGAGGATGGCCGAAGGTTTAGGCTTTTTGAGGCTACAATCCGCTGGCGGCTCTGCTTCTGAGCGGGATCTCCAAATGGTGATGTGAACTATGAAACTACTGCTCCTCATCGCGCTGTCTA
>JANMSA010000442.1:0-2328 GCA_031388865.1 Acidobacteriota bacterium
CCCCCGGCGGGGGGAGAAGGTGCCGAAGGCGGATGAGGGCGCTCCCTTTCGGCAGGATCGTTCGGTTGGCGGGCTGTGTCTCTGTGGTGAACGTGGCCTCTCGTGCGACACGGGGACGACCGTGTCACCAACGATGCCGCCCCGTCATGGGAACAGTGGAGGCGGCACCCGTTTCTTCGTCGCCTGCTCGAACGCGTACGCGAGGCGCAGGAGCGTCGGCTCGCTGCAGGCAGTGCCTGTAAAGCTGATGCCGAATGGTGAGGACCTCGCCTTGAACGACTCGGGGAACGCCGTCGTGGGCGCGTTGGGAACCATCGCGAAAGGCACCATCACCGTCGGGTAACCCGGACGCGCAGCGATGGCCGCACCGCCGGGACCGGGAAAGAGCAGTGCGTCGAGCTTGTGCGTCTGCAGCGCCGCGTCGATGCCCGTGCGGCCGGCCAGTTCGATGTCGCGCGCACGGTCGGCCTCATACCGCGAGCGGTACAACCCGAGATCCATGGCGTCCGACACATCGAGCAGCGACTGGCCGTACTTGATGGCGCCCATCTTCTGATGCGCGAGGTTCCACTTGCGCAACTCGGTCAGGGTCTTCACGGGCGCGCGGTCGCCGAGGGACGTGAGCCATTGGTTGAAGTCGCGCTTCATGCCGTAGGCGAAGTCGATGGAGCACTTCTTTTCCTGCACCTCATCGAGGTTTCCGCAGATTCCCCAGAGCAGTAAGTTTTTCTCCGGATCGGTCGCGACCACGCTGGGGATGTCCGACGGATCGACGATCGTCGCACCCTGCGCTTTCAGGACAGCAAGGACCTCGTTCATCGCGGCAAGCTGCTCGGAGTTGATCCCGCCGCGAGTACTCTTCTCGCCGGGCGGCGTGATCTTGTCGTAGTAAAGCGCGCGCGGAATGCCGATCCGCGCGCCCTCGAGCCCGTCTGCTTTCAGGTATTTCGTATAGTCGCGTTCCGCGGTGCAGCTCTTTGTGGCTGGGTCGTTGGGGTCGAGGCCTTCGAGGACGCCGAGAAGAATGGCGGCGTCGGTCACGGTGCGGGTCATCGGGCCGGCCGTGTCCTGATCGGCCGTGATCGGGATGATGCCGTACCGCGAGATGCGTCCCACGGTTGGCTTCACGGCAACGAGCATGTTCGCGTTGGCCGGGCTGAGGATCGAGCCGGACGTCTCCGTGCCCACGTTCGCCGCCCAGAAGCTCACGGCGGTACCGACGCCGGAACTGGACCCGCCCGTGGCCAGCGCGGGACGTCCATCCGCTGTCGCTTCGCGCGGATCGCGCCGCGGATCGTAGGGGTTGAAGCCGTATCCGGTGAGCGCGTTGTAGTTCGTCGGCATGGGTGTCGGCGCGCCGGCGACCCAGTTCGCGAGCTCGGTCATCTGCGTCTTGGCGAGGATGATTGCGCCGGCGGCGCGGAGGTTCTTCGTCACCGTCGCGTCGTACGGCGGGATCAGCTCCGCGAAGGCGAGCGCCCCGCCCGTGGTGAGCATGTCCGTCGTGTTGATGTTGTCCTTGATCGCGACGGGGATGCCGTGCAGCGGACCGCGCACCTTGCCAGCCTTGCGCTCGCGATCGAGCGCGTCTGCCTCTTCGAGCGCGCGAGGGTTCACGGTGATGATCGCGTTCAGGCGATCCTCGTATGTGGCGATGCGCGTCAGGTACTGCAGTACGAGCCCGCGCGAGGTGACCCGTCCTGAGCGCAACGCGGCCTGCATCTCAGGGATGGTCGCCTCGACCACGGTGAAGGGCTTGGGCTGCGCGGCGAGCGTCGTGCTGAGAAGCAGAAGGAGGATCACGCGTTTCATGCGCACTGATATAACACGCCGAACATGATTGAAGCTGGACAGCAGTTCCCGAAGTTCTCACTCCCCAATCAGGACGGCACGACCACGACGCTCGAGGACTATGCGGGGAAATGGCTGGTGGTCTACGTCTATCCGAAAGACGACACTCCCGGCTGCACCATCCAGGGGAAGTCGTTCACGGACACGAAAGCCGAGTTCGAAGCGGCAGGCATTCACGTCGTCGGCGTGAGTGCGGATGACGTCGAGTCGCACAGGAATTTCTGCAACAAGTACAACCTCACGGTCGACCTGCTCTCCGACACGAACGGCGAGCTGCTGCGCGCGATGGGCGTGGGCCAGAGCGAGTTCCGCGGCACGAGGTTCTGGGACCGCTCGACCTTCGTCGTGGGCCCGGACGGTCGCGTCCGAAAGGTCTACGGCAACGTCGTGCCGCAGGGTCATGAGCGCGTCCTGCTCGACGACATCAGGCGGATGCAGTAGCCGTCTGCGCGGCTGTTGCCGGTTGTCCGTTGTCTG
>JANMSA010000903.1:0-1820 GCA_031388865.1 Acidobacteriota bacterium
ATCGATTTCCTCTTCGCCGTCAAAGCCCTCTCCCGACGGTTCCGCACCTTGTTTCGCAATGCCGTTCGCGAGGCTCATGCCGACGGCACCCTGAAGCTGCCCACCGGGATCGTCGCCGACGCTCAGGCGCTCGATCTCTTGTTCGCCCGCTCGTACAAGACCGACTGGCATGCCTATGCCAAGCCTCCGTTCGGGGGACCCGAGCACGTGCTCGCGTATCTGGCCAACTACACGCACCGCATCGCCATCTCCAACCGCCGCATCCGCTCGTTCGATGGACAGACTGTCAGCTTCTCCTGGCGCGACTATGCCAATCACAACGCGGAACAGACCATGGAGCTGGAGGCCACCGCGTTCCTGCGCCGCTTCCTCCAGCACGTCCTCCCGCCACGCTTCACGCGTGTTCGGTACTACGGCTTCCTCGCCAACCGCGACCGGGCCGTCAATGTCGCAAGAGCCCGCGCTCTGATCGACTCCAGACGGCCGCTCCATCCACGGGCAGCAACTCCCGACCCGCGACTCTGCCCTCAATGCCTCAAGGGTTCGATGCGTCGCATCGCGCCAGTCGATCCTCAATGCGATCGAACCTGGTTCGACACCTCATGAGCGCGATCAGTCGTTCCGGCGCCGGCGTTCTGGCATCGTCAACGTTGCCCGGGGAAGGTCTCGCCTGCAGGGTGAAACTCACGGCACGAGCGCACCCTTTACGCCCCGTATCGTCGCTTCTTCGCGTTCGCCGGCCTCAGAATCGCCGCCGCTCGTCACAATCCAGACCATCGAGGCACTCTTCGACGTTGTTCATCACCACCGCCCACCCGCCTGCGATTCATACTTTCCCCAAGAGGCCCGCGCCTTCGTCCAACTGAACTCATCACCGCATCCTCTTCACTCACATCAACCCACTACTCGGCCTTACACCCTCGCAGCGATCGGCCCAACCTGCGCGCGGGTGGATGCGGTGTTGAGTCCTATGAGTTAGACCTGCCACCATCAGAACATGGTGTTCTGGTTGGCGGAGTCGGCAGGCACTCGTTGCAGCACGTCCCAGTGCTCTACGACCCTGCCGTGTTCATCGAAGCGAAAAATATCGATGCCGGCCCAGTCCCCGTCGTTTGGCCAATGCTGATAGCAGTGGAGCACCACATAGTTGCCTTCAGCGATGGCACGCTTGACCTCAACCCTCTTGCCGGGGTACTCCCGAGCCATCCTGTTGAAGTAGTCGACAAAGGCCTGCTTGCCGTCGGCAACCATCGGGTTGTGCTGAGTGTAGGTGTCGCCGGCGTAGAGCCGAACTGCCTCCTCGGGCTCGCACTTGTTGAACATGAGGTCGTAGAACGCCTCCGCGGTCTTCTTGTTTCGCTCGAGCTTGTCCATGTGCTCCTCAACTCGCCTCTCTGGTCTTCGGCGGACGGTCGGAGGGCAGGTAGCTGACCAGGTCGCCTAACGGCCCTGGGGTTCACCCGCGCGGACCGCGCGCGAAGAAGAATAAACCTTGGGACGCATTAACGCAGCGGTTCGCGTCGGGTGCCCCGAGTTGGGCGACGGTTCACGGCAGTGTCGTACGGTCCGATCGTCGAACGATCTCGCTAAAGACTGAGCTTTCATGTGATACCAAGCTTGATCTTCCCGCAAATGGCGTGGACGCCTTCGAGTCACATTCCCTTCGGTAAGCGCTGTCAACGCAATGTCTTGCAACTCCTGCCAATGCTCCTCAGCGACTCTCTGGACTTCGCGCGGGTTTCGATACTTCTCGACGTGAAAGTAGTTCGTGAACACCTCGCCATGGACAGAGAACGTCCGATCCGGGTCGTCTCCGATGC
>JANMSA010000582.1:0-2985 GCA_031388865.1 Acidobacteriota bacterium
TCGAGAAGGACCTGATCCAGGACGCGCTCAAGATGGCGCGCGGCAACCGGGCCAAGGCCGCCCGCCTGATGCAGACCACGTCGCGGATCGTGAACTACAAGATCCGGCGCTACCGGATCGACTGGCGCCGCTTCCGGTAGACTCGCCGCGGAGGCGTCCGGTCCCCGTGGTCGCACGCTGACCCTCCACGTCTGCGGACGGGAAGCGGCCCGGGTGACGGACCTCGACGGTCAATCGTTTCTAGGGCTGCCGGCCAATCCACGTCCTGACGAGTCCAGCACATCCCGCACTTTCTGCGTCAATTGCGCGACGGTATAGGGCTTGCCGATGAACTGTGCCGAGTCATCGAACACGCCGTGCCGCAAGATGGCGTCGTCCGTGTGGCCGGACATGTAGAGGACTTTCATCTGTGGCCGGCTGGTCGCCAGGCGCTCCGCGAGATCCCGCCCCGTCATCCCCGGCATCACGAGGTCAGTCAGCATCAATTGCACGGGGCCGTCGTGGTCCTTCAGTAGTGACAGGGCTTCGACGCCGCTGCTGGCGGTCACGACGGTGTAGCCGGCGGCATGTAAAATTCGCGTGGTCAGGGTGCGGACGCTGGCCTCGTCCTCGACGACGAGGACGGTTTCCGTCCCCCGGCTCGCGGGGCGTCGACCAGTCTGGACTCTGCGTGCCGTCTCGTCGATCTGTGGTAATAAAATCGTGAACGTGGAGCCTTGCCCGGGTTCGCTGGACACGCTGACGTTCCCGCCACTCTGTTTGACGATGCCATACACCGTGGACAGCCCGAGCCCCGTGCCTCTTCCGGGACCCTTCGTCGTGAAGAATGGCTCGAAAATGCGGGCGCGGGTGGGTTCGTCCATGCCGACGCCTGCATCGCTGACGGTCAGGGCCACGTGCGGCCCGGAGGTGACGAACTGGAAATCTGAGGCCTCGGCCGCGCCGAGCTCGACGTTGTGCGTCTCGATCGTCAGCGCGCCGCCCTCGGGCATGGCATCCCGGGCATTGACGGCCAGGTTCATCACGACCTGCTCGATTTGACCCCGGTCCGCTCTCACCGAGCCCAATGTCTTCGCCGGTACGAGCACGAGGTCAATGTGCTCGCCGATCAAACGTTGGAGCATCCCCTGCATGTCTGAAAGGACAGTGTTCAAGTCGATGACATCGGGCTGCAGGATCTGTTTGCGGCTGAAGGCCAGCAGTTGCCCGGTCAGCGATGCCGCCCGATCCCCAGCGTCACGAATTTGGAGCAGGTCCGCCCGCAGGGGATCTCCGGCCTTGACATCTGAGAGCACGAGATCCGCCGTACCGTTGATGACGGTGAGCAGGTTGTTGAAATCATGGGCAATCCCGCCGGCC
This sequence comes from Acidobacteriota bacterium, assembly GCA_031388865.1. Taxonomy (GTDB): domain Bacteria; phylum Acidobacteriota; class Thermoanaerobaculia; order Gp7-AA8; family Gp7-AA8; genus QHVT01. The sequence goes on from JANMSA010000582.1 coordinate 1,360, forward strand.
AGCTGCCCCACGCTCTCCATCTTCTGGGACTGGAGCAATTGGGCCTGCAACTGCGCGTGTTCGGTCATGTCGATGGAGGCCCCCAGCATGCGGACCGCCACACCCGCCTCGTTGCGCAGCAGGGAACCCCGGGAGAGGACCTGGCGATAGGAACCGTCCTTGTGACGTAAACGGGCTTCCAGTTCCATCAGAGGGCCGGGATGGTCGAGATATGACTGAACCGTGTGGAGGGAGCGTTCCAGATCGTCTGGATGCAATCGGCTCTGCCATTCATCGAAGGCGCTCGAGACCTCGTGCTCGTCGTATCCCAACTGACGTTTCCACTGCGCGGAGTAGTCGATCCGGTTGGTGACCAAATCCCAGTCCCACAACCCGACGTTCCCGGCGATCACCGCTCTGTGCAGCCGACTCTGCGCCTCGCGGAGCTCGATTTCGGCCCGATGGCGCTCCCATCCCTCCAGCGCCAGTGACACCAGATTCGCGGTGGCCAGAGCAAAGACTATTTCGTCCTCCTTCCACACGCGCATCGACCCCACGTGCTCGCAACACAGGACGCCGTCCGGCACGCCGCCCATCTGCACGGCGGCATCCAGCATGGCCGTAATGCCGAGCGGGTCCAGGTAGTTCTCGGCGAACTCGGAGGTACGGGGATCGATGCGGGCGTCGTCTGCCGCGATCACGTCGAGGTGCTGGAGCGCCAGAAAATACGCCGGATGGCTGGCGGCGGACAACTCCGCGCCGGCGGAATGTCGGTCTGCCGCGAGCTCATAGAGGTCCACACATCGGAGGGCGCTGTGATTCTCGTGGTAGCGCCAGACGCTGACACGCGCGACCTTCAAAGTCCTGGCCGCGCAGTCCGTGATGGTCTCGAGCACCGATGCAAGGCCGTCAGCATAGACCGCCTTGGTGCTGGTGAGCGCGATCAGCGCATCACGCTGGCGGAGATGGCGCTCGTCGCGGGCGTGGGTCTCCTCCTCGGCCCGCTTGCGCTCGGTGATGTCCCGCGTCACGGCGATGAGGGCGGTAATCGCGCCGGTCGCATCGCGCACCGGGGCGGCATGGGTTTCCAACCAGCAGCGGCCGCCCTTCAGCCCAGCGAGCTGGAACTCCAGCGTCCCTGACTCGCCGCGGAATACGCTCTCCGTGAGTTCGCGGAAGGACGCGCGGTATTCCTCGACCACTTGCGGATAGATGCAGACGTTGGAGACCTGGTCCAAGGAATCGGCCTCGAGCATCCGCAGGCCGGCTGGATTCATGTCGAGCAGTGAGCCGTCGGCGGCCAGCAGCTTTACGCATTCAGGCTCAGCGTCGAAAATGGCACGCAGCCGAGCCTCGCGTCCTGCCAGTTCGTGCTTGACGCGCTCGAGCTCGAGTTCCTTCGCCGCGAGCTTGCGGGCGAGGACTTGGGAGGTCTCGGAGCGATCCACATGTCCATCATGACCCCGTTTGGGCGCTTCGAAGAAAGGTTCGTCATCACCAGCTCGGCCGCTTCACGCGACCACGCAGTCGCTCGATTCGGCGGTCGCCGCCTTCGAGAAGGACCTGATCCAGGACGCGCTCAAGATGGCGCGCGGCAACCGGGCCAAGGCCGCCCGCCTGATGCAGACCACGTCGCGGATCGTGAAC
>JANMSA010000614.1:0-2452 GCA_031388865.1 Acidobacteriota bacterium
ACGGGCGGCACGGTCAACCTGACCATTCCGCAGGCGGCGACGTGGGATCCCGACGCGGCGAACGTCATGCACCGCTGGATGCCCAGCCTTGCGCTCGACCGCGCCGGCAACCTGGCCATGGGTACAGCACGTCGAACGCCACGACTTTCCCTTCCATCAAATACGCCGGCCGTCTAGCGACCGATCCGGTGAACACGTTCAGCTACACCGAACAGACGCTGCTCGCCGGCACGGCTTCGCAGACGAGCAGCAACCGGTGGGGTGACTACAGCTCCATGACGCTCGACCCGGACGGCTGCACGTTCTGGTTTACCACCCAGTACGCGAATCCGGTCTCACAGGTCTTCAACCAGCGCTGGCTGACGCGCATTGGCTCCTTCAAATACCCTGAATGCACGCCGGTGGGCGCGGGTGGAACCGTTTCGGGCACCGTGACCGCCACCGTGGGCGGCGCGCCGATCAGTGGCGCGACCGTGACCCTCGGAGCACGCACGAACACGACGAACGGCTCCGGAGCGTACTCGTTCCTCAGCATCCCGGCGGGTACGTATCCCTCGATGACGGCCAGCTTCCCCGGATTCGTCAGTGGCTCGGCGTCCAACATCGTCGTCACCGACGGCGGCACGACCACCCAGAACTTCTCGCTGGCGGCCGCTTCGACCAGCGCCTGTCTGATCGACACGACGCAGGCGGACTTCCAGCTCGGCGTTCCGACGAACGTCAATCTGACGGTGAGCCCGGGTGACGTGAAGCTCGCCAATCCGCCCGTCATCGACCAGCAGAACACGAGCCTGCTCAATGGCGGCTTCGCGTTTACCAGCGCGTGGCACGCGCAGACGTTCACGTCCGCGATCACCGGTCCGGTCGTGAGGGTCGACCTCAGCCTCTTCAGCCTCAACTGCGGCGCCGCGTTGCCGAACATCACGCTCTCGATTCGCGCCGCGACCGGGAACCTCCCGACGGGCGCGGATCTGGGATCGGCCACGATCGCCGGCTTCTGCAACGGCTTCGTCAGCTTCGTCACGGCCAACTTCGCAACGCCCGTCGCGCTCGTGGCCGGAACGCAGTACGCGCTCGTATGGCGCACCACGCTCACGGGGCCGACTGGGTCGCCGAATCCGCGTTACGTGTCGACCGTCAGCAACGCCGATCCGTACGCCAACGGACGCCGCGCTACTTCTCCCGATGGCACGACATGGACGGGTGCAACGGGGACGGCGAACAACGACCACGGCTTCATAATCTACCTCGACAACGGGTACGCTCCTGCCGGCAACCTCGTCTCCTCGGCGAAGGATGCTGCGCCCGGCGTCAATTTCTCGCCCGTATGGCTGACCCTCGGATGGAACGGAACGACGCCGGTCAACACGAGCCTTCAGTTCCAGGCTGCCGGCTCGAGCTCGGTCAATGGTCCTTTCGTCTTTGTGGGGCCGGATACGACTGCTGCGACCTTCTTTACCGCGGCGAGCTCTCTGACTCAGTTCAATGGCTTCCGGTACCTTCAGTACAAGGCGTACCTGGCCACGACGAGCGGTCTGGTCACTCCGGTTCTCAATGACGTCACGGTGTGCAGTGACGTCGCCTCGTGCCCCGGCCCGGCACCGACCATTACCGCGCCGAGCCTGGTCTGTTCGGGATCGACCGGTCAGACAGCCAGCGCGCCGGGCGGTGTGAACTACTCATGGTCGATCACCAACGGCGTGATCACCGCCGGTCTCAACTCGCAAACAGTGACCTACACAGCGGGGACACCCGGAAACGTCGATCTGATGCTCGTGATGACGGAAACGGGTGGATGCGTGAAGTCGAGCTCGATCAGCATCCCGGTCACCCCGACTCCCCCCACGCCCACGGTGACGCTGAGCGGCCCCACTACATTCTGCCAGGGGGGGAATGTCACGCTCACCTCCAGCAGTGCTACGGGCAACCAGTGGTACAACGGCGCGACCCTCCTCGCAGGCGAGATCAATCAGTCGTACTTCGCCACGGTGAGCGGCAGCTACAACGTCGTCGTCACTGCGAGCGGTTGCCCAAGCATCCCGTCGAGCTCTACGGCCGTCGTCGTCAATCCCATCCCGCCGACTCCCTCGATCACGGGCGCGACATTCTTCTGCACCGGCAGCGGCGGGACAACTTTGACCTCGAGCGCTGCAAGCGGAAACCAGTGGCACCTCAATGGAGGCGTGATTGTTGGTGCCACCAGCCAGACCTACCTGGCGGCGACCGCAGGCAACTATCAGGTGCAGGTCACACTCAGCTCGTGCACGGGCACACTTTCAGCGATCCACGCTGTGACGGAGAACCCGCTTCCGGCCACTCCGACGGTCACACCCGGCGGACCGACCACCTTCTGTACGGGCGGCAGCGTGACGCTGACGTCCAGCAGCGCGAGCGGCAATCAGTGGCTTCTCAACGGCAATCCGATCGGCGGCGAGACCAACCAGACGTACAT
>JANMSA010000628.1:0-2644 GCA_031388865.1 Acidobacteriota bacterium
GAAGCTCGACGATGCTCCCGAGGTCTACAAGCAGTTCAGGGACAAGTAGGATGGCTGCATCAAGGTCGTCATGAACCCTTGAGACTTCGAGTCTTCGAGGGCGTGATCGGCGGCACGGCCGCTGGAGGCGGCCCTCATGCGCTCGCGCGGTTCGCCACTACGCGACCCCTGCCGGGGTCGAAATGCGTGGACGGTGGTCGAACGGTGGTCGCTCGCTCTGCTCGCACCACCGGCTACCGTACGTGCCGCCTCCAGCGGCGGTTTTCTGCCGCGCCAGACTTCCAGGCCCGTGAGACTTCGGTCACTCTTCGACGACTTAGTCCGAGCGGTCGAAGTACCAGGTCGTTCCCACTGAATAGGTCTGGCCGTCGTGCGCGTTCTTTCCAGAGATGTACTTCGTGTACTGCACGAAGACGTCGACGGGACCTGCTGCGTACGACACGCCGGCGCACGACGGCCTTGTCAATGGCCTCGAGAACCTTGGACCGTGCGAAAAAGTCCCTACCCTGACAACCGACAACCGGGACATTGCGATCAGGTAACATCCTCCGCTGAGCCATGCCTGATTCCAGCAAGAGACACGAACAGTTCGTCGGCGCCGCTGCGCGCCTCTTCGGATCGCTGAGCGCGGAGGCACTTGCGGCGGTCGAGCCGCTGGCCGAATGGCTGCACATGGTGCGCGGGGACGCGCTCTTCCGGCAAGGGGACGCCAGCGACGGCGTCTGCGTGGTGGTCAGCGGCAGACTGCAGGTCATCCGCGAAGACAGCACCGGCACGTCGATCATCCTCGGCGAGGCCTCGCCAGGCGAGAGCATCGGGGAGATGGGGTTCTTCACCCGTGAGCCGCGCACCGCGGACGTGGTCGCCGTCCGCGACTCGCTGGTGGTCCGTTTTTCTACAGAGGCCTTCGAGCGGATCATCGCCATGCACCCGGAGATCGTGCGCGACCTCATGCGCATGCAGATCGTCCGGCTGCAGCAGAAGCAGCCCAATCCGCATGCTGCGGCGACCAGCATCGCCATCGTTCCGCTGCGCCCCACTGCCCGCTTCCCCTTCGACGAGATCGTGACCCGGCTCGCGAAGGCGGTCGGCACCGACCTTCATCTGGATTCCGCCGAGATCGACCGCCAGCTCGGAGAAGGAACATCGCAGCTCCCCGAGAACGACCCACGTTCGGCGACTCTGGTGGCCTGGCTCAACCAGCACGAGAGCCGGCACGGCATCATTGTCTATGAGGCCGATCACGAGCCGACCGAATGGACGGAGCGCTGTCTCCGGCAGGCTGATCATGTCGTCCTCGTGGCCGACGCGTCCGAGGATTTGTCGGTGACGGCGATCGAGCAGCTCCTCGTCTCGGGGCCGGTCGGTCCGCGTCGGACGCTGGTGTTGATTCATCCGAATGGCGATCACCTGCCCACGGGCACCAGGAAGTGGCTGGAACCTCGCCGGATCGACGACCACCACCACGTCCGCTGGGATCATCCGGAAGACTTCGCGCGCGTGGGACGCTTCCTGACCGGCCGCGCCATCGGCCTGGTCCTCGGCGGCGGCGGTGCGCGCGGCTTCGCTCATATCGGCGTCCTCCGCGCGCTGCAGGAAGCCGGCGTTTCGATCGACATGATCGGAGGCACCAGCATGGGAGCGTCCCTCGCGGCGCAGCATGCGATGGGCTGGACACCGGAGAAGATCCAGAAGGTGAACCACAACGTCTGGGTGGAGCTGCAGCCGCAGAAGGAGTACACGCTGCCGATCATGTCGATCATCGGCAATCGCGGCTCGACCCGGTGCGGACAGATGATGTACGGCGACGTGCAGATCGAAGACCTCTGGACGAGCTTTTTCTGCGTGTCGAGCAATCTCTCGACGGCGACCGCGCGGGTGCATCGCAGCGGGTCGCTGCTCTGGGGAGTCACCGCAAGCGCGTCCCTTCCCGGTGTGGCCATCCCGGTGCTGGAGAACGGACAGCTGCTCGTCGACGGAGCGCTCCTGAACAACGTGCCCGGCGACATCCTTCGCGAGCTGGGATGCGGCAGGACGATGATCTCCGAAGTCTCGGTGGAGCAGGATCAGACCTTTGCGTGCGTGCGCGTACCGACGGTGTGGGAAGTCGTGCGCGCCAAGATCACCCGAAGAAAGCAGGTCAATCCTTTTCCGTCGCTGGTGGAGATCCTGCTGCGTGCGGCGATGCTGGGGAGCGCGCGTCGGGAACGGGACATCATGAACAACGCCGACCTGGTCTTCCACCCCCCCATCAATCAATTCTCGCTCATGGCGTTTCACTCGCTGAACACGATCGTCGATGTGGGATACGAGTACGCACAGGCGGAGATCGCCACCTGGCGCGAGAACGGACAGCTGGCCAAAGTGCTCGATGTCTGAGACGACCTCCTTCGGAGCGGGGCACGGTCGGTCTTGCGATTGCGCGGCAGAAAACCGCCGCTGGAGGCGGCCCGTAGGGTAGCCGGTGGTGCGCGCGAAGCAAGCGACCACCGGTCCATACGACCCGTGGTGATGTCGACCCCGGCAGGGGTCGCGGAGGAACTGGCGATCCGCCTCCGAATGTGAACCCGTACGCGCCCCTTCAGGGTCGATCTCCATTGCCGATGCAGTCTGGTGGTCGCTCGCTTTGCTCTCACCACCGGCT
>JANMSA010000636.1:0-9969 GCA_031388865.1 Acidobacteriota bacterium
CCTCCTCGGTGTGCTGGCCGAGTTCCGGCGGCATGCCGCGCGGCGCGTTCGGTGTGCCGAAGAAGTCGCACGGCGTGTTGATCATCGGGATGCTGCCGTCAGGGCCTTCGACCTTGGTGAACGCGCCCGATGCCTGCGCCACCGGATCCTGCAGCGCCTGACTGATCGTGTTCACCGGCGCCCACCATGCCTCCTGCGAGCTGCGAGCTGCGAGCTGCGAGCTAAACGGAGGGTATCATTCGCGTCCGATGCCCAAGCGGTCCGACATCAGCAGCATCCTCATCATCGGCTCCGGCCCCATCGTCATCGGGCAGGCGGTGGAGTTTGACTACTCGGGAACGCAGGCCTGCAAGGCGCTGCGCGACGAGGGGTACCGGATCATCCTTGTGAACTCGAACCCGGCCACGATCATGACCGATCCTGAGTTTGCGGACCGGACGTACATCGAGCCGCTCACACCCGAGTCGCTGGAACGCATCATCGAGCGCGAAAAGCCCGACGCCATCCTGCCCACGGTTGGCGGCCAGACCGGCATCAACCTGGCCATGGCACTCTACGAGAACGGCGCGCTCAGGCGTCACGGCGTGGAGCTGATCGGCGCGAACTACGACGCGATCAAGACCGCCGAAGACCGGCAGCTCTTCAAGGAAAAAATGTTGAGCATCGGCGTCGACGTGCCGCAGTCGGCCTACGCCGCGAGCGTCGACGACGCCGAGCAGTTCGCCGCGAGCATCGGCTATCCCCTGGTCATCCGCGCCTCCTTCACTCTGGGCGGCTCGGGTGGCGGGATCGCCTATAACGTCGAAGAGCTCCGCTCGATCGTCGCCGGCGGTCTCGATCTCTCCCCGGTGCACCGCGTCCTCGTCGAAGAGTCCGTGATCGGCTGGAAAGAGTTCGAGCTCGAGGTGATGCGCGACCGCGCGGACAATGTGATCATCGTCTGCAGCATCGAGAACTTCGATCCGATGGGTGTGCACACGGGCGACTCGATCACCGTCGCACCTCAGCAGACGCTCACGAACGACGAGTACCAGTCGATGCGCGACGAAGCCAAGCGCATCATCCGCGCGATCGGGGTAGAGACGGGCGGTTCGAACATCCAGTTTGCGGTCGATCCGAAGAGCGGGCGACGGATCTGCATCGAGATGAATCCGCGCGTGTCGCGGTCGTCAGCGCTGGCTTCCAAGGCCACGGGCTTCCCCATTGCAAAGTTCGCGGCGTTGCTCGCTGCGGGCTACACACTCGACGAGATCCCGAACGACATCACCAAGATGACGCCGGCGTCGTTCGAGCCTTCCATCGACTACGTCGTGGTAAAGATCCCCCGCTTCTCGTTCGAGAAGTTTCCGAACACCCCCCAGCTCCTCAGCTTCTCGATGCAGTCCGTCGGAGAAGCGATGGCCATCGGCCGCACGTTCAACGAAGCTCTGCAGAAGGGATTGCGCTCACTGGAGATCGGCGTCGCGGGTCTCGAGACGCGGGGAACGACGCGGGATCGACTCCCGGAACTGCTGCGCACGCCCACACCCGAGCGGATCTTCGCAGTCGGCGACGCATTGCGCGCCGGAATGACGGTCGAAGAGATCCACGGGCTTTCGTACATCGACCCCTGGTTCCTGCGCGAGATGCGCAAGCTCGTGGAGCTGGAGTCTTCCAGCCTGCGCGCCTTCGAGGCATCGGGCAGCTCAGCATCGGTTCGACACTTAGACCATGCCACCACTCTCCAACTGAAGCGCAACGGCTTCTCCGACCGCCATTTGGCGAAGCTCACCGGACGCAGCGAATCGGAAGTGCGTGCGGAGCGTCATGCGCTCGGCCTCCGCCCTGTCTACAAACGCGTCGATACGTGTGCAGCGGAGTTCGAGGCAACCACGCCTTATCTCTACTCGACCTACGAAACGGAGAACGAAGCCGCGCCGACGGACCGCCGCAAGGTGATCATCCTCGGCTCCGGACCGAACCGGATCGGGCAGGGCATCGAGTTCGACACCTGTTGTGTGCACGCGTCGTTCGCGCTGCGCGAGATCGGCCTGGAGACCATCATGGTCAATTGCAATCCGGAAACAGTCTCCACGGACTACGACACCTCCGATCGCCTGTACTTCGAGCCACTGACGCTCGAGGACGTGCTGGAGATCGTGGAGCTGGAGAAGCCCGAGGGCGTGATCGTGCAGTTCGGCGGCCAGACGCCGCTGAAGCTGGCCAAGCAACTCGCCGATGCCGGAGTGCCGATGTGGGGGACCTCGGTGGACTCGATCGACATCGCTGAAGACCGCGAACGATTTGGAGAGCTGGCGCGTCAACACGACATCCGCGTTCCGGCAAACGGCATCGCTCTCAATGAGGCGGATGCGCTCGCGGTCGCGCAACGCATCGGCTACCCCGTCGTCGTGCGGCCTTCCTACGTCCTGGGCGGCCGGGCCATGGCCATCGTCTACGACGACGACGCACTGACGCGCTACATGGCCCAGGCCGTGGAAGCCGCCCCGGGCCATCCGATCCTGGTCGACCACTTCCTCGAGGACGCGATCGAGATCGACGTGGACGCCGTGTCGGACGGCGAGGATGTGATCGTGGCCGGAGTGATGGAGCACATCGAGCTGGCGGGGATTCACTCCGGCGATTCGACGACCGTCATCCCGCCGTACATCATCGGCAAGCGCGATCAGGATCGCATCCGCCGCCGCACCGTGGAACTGGCGAAGGCGCTGAACGTCATCGGGCTGATGAACGTGCAATACGCCATTCAGCACGGCGAGCTGTACGTGCTCGAAGTGAACCCCCGCGCGTCGCGCACCGTGCCGTACGTATCGAAAGCGACCGCGGTGCCGTTCGCGAAGATTGCGGCGAAGGTCATGGCCGGGCACTCCTTACGTTCGCTCGGGCTGACCGCGGAGCCTCGCGTCAACGGCTATTTCGTGAAGGCCCCGGTTTTCCCCTTCAACCGCTTCCCGCGCGAAGACACGCTGCTCGGCCCGGAGATGAAGTCGACGGGCGAGGTGATGGGCAGCTCGCATTCTTTCGGCGAGGCCTATGCCAAGGCTCTTCTCAGCGCCGGAACGCGTCTCCCCCTCTCCGGGACGGCCTTCATCTCCGTCAACGACAACGACAAGCGTCCACACGTGGTCAGCGTGGCCCGGGAGCTGATCGCGCTCGGCTTCCGTATCATCGCCACCGGCGGTACCCGCGAGTTCCTGATGCAGAACGGCATCGAGGCCGATCCCGTTTCCAAAGTGCATGAGGCGCGGCCGAACATCGTCGACCACATGATCAACGGCGAAGTGGCCCTGGCCATCAACACTCCGTTCGGCAAGTCCGCCTTCGTCGACGACACCTACATCCGGCGGACCGCGTTGCACCTGAACATCCCCTGCATCACCACCCTCACCGCAGCCATCGCATGCGTCGAAGGGATCCGCTCCATGAAGGCGGGTATCAATACGTTCGCCGCGCTGCAGGAGCAGCACGCGCTGACGCAGCGCTGACGCTGCGCTGTCATCGGTTGTCAGTTGTCAGTTGTCCGGGCTGTCCCGCAATGGACAGACTCCCAGAGAACCGACAACCGAGAACTGACAACAACTTCACGCAGTCACATTCAAAAACAACTGCGTCTTGGCCAGCTCGGTCTTGAACTGATTGATCGCGCGCACCGTGTACTGCGTGCGCTTGCCGGCCGCGCTGGGAAGTGCACCACCGGAGAGCTGGCGATGCGGTCGTGCTCCGCCGGGCTTGCGGGTTCGGAAACTTGCCTGCGTAAACGGAGACGGCTTCTCCAGATCGACGACCACTTCTTCGATGGTGACGTCAGCGCCGCCGATATAGCGGAAATCCCACTCGATGCCCTCGCCCACGCGAACCGACACTTCGAGAGGATTGGCAATCACGTAGAAGCGGCCCGCCGCCTGCTCGACGTCGATGCGCACAGGAACGGTCCGCACGGCAGGATGGCCGATATCGTCCGGCCGGTGAAGGCGGTCCGAGGAGGCCGGGGGGGCGGCGATGGCTGAAGGTGCTTCCGCGCGGGCGGGCGCGGCGATGAACGAGGCCGGTCGCGGTTTCTCGGTGGACAGCCACGAAGCTGCCGGCGCACCGCTGGAATGGATGCGGGGGCGCGCGCGGCGTCCACGCTTCTTCTCCTCCCCAGCAGGGGCGGGCTTGGCCCCAGCGGGCTTCTCGAGAGCAGGCTTTGCGAGAGTGAGTTTCGCGCCAGCGGGCGGCTCGACAGCGGACTTCGGAACTCCCGACTTCGGGGGCGCCGCCGATTTTGCTTTCGCGGGCTTCGGAACGGCGGGGACATTGGAGGCGACGGGCCGAAGGGGAGGCGCGGCCTTCACAGCTTTCAGCTTCCCTGGAGGCGTTGCGGCTTTCGGTGCAACCCTGGCCGTCAGCTTCTTCGTGACCGCCTTGACCGCTTTCACCGCTGCCTTCACAACCGCCTTGAGCGGGGACCTGGCTGGCGCCTTCGCGGGCGACATCCCCTTCTTTACCGTTTTCGCGGCTTTCCCGGGAGCCTTCCGCGCTGGTTTCGGTGCGGCCTTGACTGCTTTCTTAGGAGCCGGTCTGACGGGAGCGGCCGGCTTCTTCTTCACAGCGACCTTCTTCTTCACAGCGACCTTCTTCTTCGCTGTTCGGGCCGCGCTCCTCACACGAGTGACGACCTTTTTTGCCGCCGCTTTGGTCCCAGCGGTAGCCTTCTTTCCCTGCGCCTTAACCATGAACCCTCATTTCGGACCACCGGGGTGAAAAATGGATGGCGCAATATAGCAGCGGGCGCCCCCTTCGCCAACATTTATTGGAAAACTCGTAAGGGACGGTCCGGGCATCCGAGATCGTCGCCTCGTTCATCATCCGTTCTGGATCTCACCCTTCAACACCTCGCGCAGCTCTGCCGCGATGCGTTTGATCTGCGCGCCATCCTCCCCCTCCACCATCACCCTCACCAGGTTCTCGGTCCCGGAGTAACGCACCAGGATCCTGCCGCGGCCCGCGAGGTCCGCTGTCGCTTTGGCGTACGCAGCCTGATATTTCGGGAGCGACTCGAGCGCTGGTTTCGAGCTCACCCTCTCGTTGAGCAGGAGCTGGGGCATGGGGTCGAAGGTGTGAAGCTTCGAGAACGGTTCATGCATCCCGGCGAGGATGTGCCCGAACACCAGCGCGGTATGGATGCCATCGCCCGTCGTGTGCACGGAGCGGTCGATGATATGACCGGACTGCTCGCAGCCCAGAAGCGCATCCCGCTCGAGCATCATCTCCAGAACGTATTTGTCACCGACCTGCGCACGGCACAGTTCAATCCCATCGGCGACGAGCTGCTTCTCGAAGCCAAAGTTCGACATCACGGTGGTCACGACGCAGCCGCCACGCAAGGCCCCGCGCTCACGGAGTGACTTTGCCCAGAGATAGATGATCTCGTCGCCGTCGCGAATCCTGCCTGCGTCATCCGCGAAGATGGCACGATCCGCGTCGCCGTCGAACGCCACTCCGTAGTCGGCCTGATGCTGCACCACGACCTCCGCAAGCCGCTGCGGATGCATCGCGCCCGACTGCTCGTTGATGTTTCGACCCGTGGGCTGGTCGTGAATCACCACGACCTCGGCGCCCGCGCGCCGGAAGACCTCCGGACCGATCCGATGCGCCGCGCCGTGGCCCGTGTCGAGCACGACCTTCCGTCCGGACAGCGCGCCAGGTGGAACACCGGAGATGAGAAACCTTTCGTACGCCTCGACGAGAGCTGTGTTCTCGGTCAGCTCGATGTGCGGAATCGTCACATCGTCAGTGCGCAACGCCCGCAACTCGTCCTCGACCTGCTCCTCAACGGAGTCCGGAACCTTCATCCCATCGTGGCCGAAGATCTTGACGCCGTTGTCCTGGAAGGGGTTGTGCGAAGCGGAAATCGAGATCGCCGCGGCTGCGTCCGTCGTCCTGCAGAGGTACGCGACGCACGGCGTCGGGACCACTCCCACGAATACCGCCGTCCCTCCCCCCTTCACGATGCCCGCGGACAGGGCACGGGCGATCTCCGGCCCGGACTCGCGTGTATCCATCCCCAGGAGGACGCTTGCGCCGAGGATCCGATGCGCCAGCGCTTCGCCGAGCGCGAACATCGTCGCCGAATCCAACGGGTACGCACCGGCTTTCGAGCGAATCCCGTCTGTGCCGAAAAGTTGTCTCATCGTCCTGCGAGCGATGAACGCGGAACGTTCAGTTCATCGTTCATCGCTCTTCCCCTCATCGATCGTTCTGCTCCGGCGTGCGGCCTGCCTCGTTGGCCGCCGCGGTGTCCGGGACTGGACCAATCTCGGCCAGCACCGGCACCGTGACCAGCGTCGTGAGCGGCGAGAGGACGCGCACCAGCGGCGAGTCGGAGATGACGGCGACATTCTGCACGAACGTTCCCGTGCGGCCGGTCATGATAATCCGCTCCGTCGTCACCTCCGCCAGTTTCATGACCTGCGACACCGGACCGGAGACCAACGCGAGCTGCGGCTCGGCCGTGGCCTGTCCGATCAGAAAGCCCGTGGGCGTCGTTCCCTCTAGAAAGGGGCGGATCGGCACGGCACGCTGCCGAAGCTGCTCGACGCGGAAACGAATCGTGGTCGGGCTGATGGACACCACTTCGATGTCGTCCGGCACGTTGATGTGCTGAGCGCGGATCGTGATCTCGATCTCGCCGGGCTTGCTGATGGAGCTCAGGTCCGCCGAAGCTTCCAGGCTTTGCGAAGCGAGCGCGCGCAGGTCCGATTTTCGGCCACGCACCCGCACGGACACGCTGCTGGTGATGTCGGGCGTGGTGATGACCAGCGAGGACGGCACGCCCACCAGCGACAGCGATGCGGAAACGATGCGCTCGCGCACCTGCTCCCGACGCGGCGAAGACACGTTCCACCAGAGGATGCACGCGAGGACCAGCGAGACGAACTTCAGACTGAGGTTCTTCATGCGGGAAGTCCGAACCGGTCGGTCATCATCGTACGGAGCTGCGCGCGATCGAGATGCTCATGGAGGTCCCCGTCGGCGGTCACGGAAACAGATCCATTCTCCTCGGAAATCACGATCACGAACGCATCGCTCTCTTCACTCACACCAATTGCGGCGCGATGGCGCGTCCCGTGTGCGAGCTTCGGGTCAGGAGTGGCGGTCAGCGGCAAAAACGCGTTTGCAACGACGACGCGGTTGCCACGCAGGATCACCGCTCCGTCGTGGAGCGGTCCACCCGGCGTGAAGATCGAAACCAGCAGCTCCGTGGTGATCAGTGCATCCACGGCCTTCGCGCCGTCCTCATACATCCGCAGCGTCTGGCGGCCTTCCACGGCGATGAGCGCACCGATCCGCTTCGCAGCCAGCACGTCGCATGCGTTCAGGATCGCTTCGATCGGCACCGCTCCCTCCGGCTGCCGCACAAAGAAAGCCACAGGATTCCCCACCATCCGTGCAAGCGCGCGGCGGATCTCCTGCTGGAAGAGCACGATGATCGCGAACGGGAGATAGAACAGGATCTGTCTGGCGATCACTTCGAGCGCGGGGAGATCCAGGGCGCGCGCGACGAAGAACGTCGAGCCGAGCACGAGCAGACCGATGGAGATCTGCATGGCACGCGTGCCACGGATCAACGCGAAGATCGAGTAGATGATGCACGCCACGATGGCAATGTCGGCAGCGTCCCGCCAAGTGAAGCTGAGCGAGAACAGCCGGTCGAACACGTTCACGGGCGTGCTCCGCCGAGGTTGTTGGTTGCATGTTGCTGTTTGCTCGCGGCCTTGCTGTCGATGGCGCTCAGGACTCTGAGGAAATCGACGGTCTCCCGCACATCGTGGACGCGCACGATGGCCGCACCACCCTGGTATGCCGCGGCTACGGTCGCGAGCGATCCAGCCATCCGCGCGGGGCCACCGGGCCGGCCCGTGAGATGGCCGATGAACGCCTTCCGGGAAGCACCGATGACGACGGGCGCGATCTTCGCGAGCTCACCGCATCGTGCGAGCAGTTCCAGGTTGTGTTCGAGGGTCTTACCGAAGCCGATCCCAGGATCGACGAAGATCCTCACCGGCGCGATGCCGTTCGCAATCGCTTCATCGCGCCATGCGGTGAGCTCACTCTCGACGTCCTGCACGACCTCGTCATAGTGAATGTCCTGCTGCATGGTCCGCGGTTCGCCGCGCATGTGCATGAGGATGACCTGCACGCCGCGCGCGGCGACGAGCGGTCCCATCTCGGGATCATGCCGCAGCGCGCTGACGTCGTTCACCATGTCCGCGCCTGCATCCATCGCCGCGCCGGCAACGGCCCCTTTCCGCGTATCGATGGAGATCCGAACCGGGCTTCGCGTGCGGATCCCCTCGATCACCGGTACGACACGGTCGAGCTCCTCCTCTGTCGAAACGGGATCGGATCCAGGCCGCGTCGACTCGCCGCCGACGTCGACGAGCTCAGCGCCATCTTCCTCCATCCGCAACGCCGCCTCGATCGCCTTCGCACGATCGAAATGCACGCCGCCGTCCGAAAACGAGTCGGGCGTGACATTGATGATGCCCATGACCGCTGGAATCAACGATGAACGATGAACGATGAACGACGAACCGGCTTCGCCGCGGGAGGGGGCGTTCATCGTTCCGCGTTCATCGTTCATCGTTCAGGCAAAAGCTAAACGTCCCGCTCGCGCCGGATCCGTGCTCCGAGGGCATTCAGCCTCTCGTCGATGCGCTCGTAGCCGCGGTCGATCTGATGCACGTTGTGAATCGTGCTCTCCCCCTTCGCGCAGAGTGCCGCGAGGAGCAGGGCCATGCCCGCGCGGATGTCCGGACTGGAGATCTCGGCGCCATAGAGGCGTTGGCCACCAACGATGATTGCCCGATGAGGATCGCAGAGAATGATCCGAGCGCCCATTCCGATCAGCTTGTCCGTGAAGAAGAGGCGAGACTCGAACATCTTCTCGAAGATCATCACCGTCCCCTCCGCCTGGGTTGCGATGATGACCATGATCGACAGCAGGTCCGCGGGGAACAGCGGCCAGGGGCCGTCGTCGATCTTCGGAACGGCCGCGCCGATATCGTATCGGACGCGAAGCTCCTGATCGCGCGGAACACGGATGTTCCTCCCTTCGACCTTGATCTCGATGCCGAGCTTCTCGAGCATGTGCCGCACGGCGTACATGTGTTCGGGCACCGCGTCTTCGATCACCAGTTCGCTGCGCGTCACCGCGGCCAGACCGATGTAGGAGCCTACTTCGATGTGATCGCTGTTGATGTAGAAGTCGCAGCCGTGCAGCGACTCGACCCCCTCGATGCGCAACGAGTTCGTGGCGATGCCGTCGATCTTCGCGCCCATCTTGTTCAGGAGGTGACAGAGGTCCTGCACGTGCGGCTCGGCCGCAGCGTTGTAGATGAGCGTCTCGCCATCGGCGAGCGCGGCGGCCATGACCGCGTTCTCGGTGGCCGTGACGGAAGCCTCGTCGAGGAACATCTTCTTCCCCTTCAGCGAGCGCGCCTCCATCCGGTACTCGTGCGCCGAGACCTCGATCTGCGCGCCGAGCGCTTCCAGTGCGAGAAGGTGAGTGTCGACGCGGCGCCGGCCGATCGCGTCGCCGCCCGGCTTCGCCACCGCCACCGTTCCGCAGCGCGCCAGCAGCGGGCCCGCCAAAAGGATCGACGCCCTGATCTTTTTCGATAGCTCGGGGTCCGGTGTGGACGAGATCTCGCCCTTCGCCGTGATGCGCACGACGTTGGACTCCAACCGTTCGACCGAGGCGCCGATGCCCTCGAGGATCTGCAGCATGACCCGAACGTCCTGGATGTCCGGAAGGTTGCGGAGCACGACCGCGTCGTCCGTGAGCAGGCACGCCGCGAGGATCGGCAATGCCGCGTTCTTGTTGCCGCCCGGCCGGATCGAACCCTCGAGCCGCCGGCCACCTTCGACGATGAAACGTTCCGTCATCGGGCGGATTGTATAGGTAGTCGGTTGGCGGTTGGCGGT
>JANMSA010000649.1:0-3078 GCA_031388865.1 Acidobacteriota bacterium
CCCCTTCCGGCGCAAGCGCACGCCGGAGCGTCAGGTTCGGATCGAGACTCTCCCGGTTCTGCTCGAAGTACACGACTCGCAGTCCATGCGCCTGCTCGATCGTTCCCGCGTCCGGCTCGATCTCTCCCGTCATGAGCCGCAGCAGCGTGGTCTTGCCGGACCCGTTCGGACCGAGGATGCCCAGGCGGGTGCCGGGGGTGAGCAGGACGTCGAGGTTCGAGAAGAGCTGCCTCTTGCGGAGGCCCTTCCCCACCCACAGTCGCTTGGTCCTGCGCTGCGACGCCGTGAACTCGATGTCGGCGGAGGAAGTCTGTGAGCGGTCGCGACTCTCCCCCAGCTCGTCGATGAGGCGTCCCGCGTTCTGGATGCGCGCCTTTGCTTTCGTCGTGCGCGCCTTCGGGCCGCGGCGCAGCCACTCGATCTCCCGGCGGACCAGGTTTGCCAGAGTCTCCTGATACGAGGCCTCATTGCGCAGGACCTCGTCCCGCTTCTCCAGCAGGTCGCTGTAGGTCCCCTCGGTCTGCAGCAGTCCGCCTGGATACGCGCGGTTGAGCTCCAGCATGCGCTTGGTGATGTTCTCGAGGAAATAGCGGTCGTGGCTGACCACCACAAACGCCTCGGGCTCGGTGCGCAGAAGCGACTCGAGCCAGAGGATGGCGTCGACGTCGAGGTGGTTCGTCGGCTCGTCGAGCAGCAGCACATCCGGCTCGCGCACGAGCTCCACGGCGATGGCCAGGCGCTTCCGCCAGCCGCCGGAGAGCACGTCGGTCTGCTGCATCGGGTCGAAGAAACCGGATTTGCCCAGGACGACGGCGACGCGGCCGTGCTTCTCGTGGTCGTCGAGGTTCTTGAAGTCGGCCAGCGCTTCGAGCAGGACATCTTCGACGGACTTGCCCGGGGAGAACACCGGGTCCTGCGGGACGTATCCCACGCGCACGCCCTTACGCAGCGTGCGCTTCCCGGAGTCGGGATCTTCTGCTCCGGCAAGGATCTTCAGGAGCGTCGACTTCCCTGTGCCGTTGGGCCCGACGAGGCCTATGTGATCGCCATCGAACACGGCAAAGGAGAGGTCTTCGAAAAGAGGCTTGGAGCCGTACCCTTTGGTCAGGGACTCGCAGGAGAGGAGGACGGATTTCGTGATCGATCGTGACATTTCGTGGGTGTCTTGCGGGCGCGGAAGGATACTCGAACGGGAGGTCGTTGTCGGTTGTCAGTTGTCGGTCGTCTGCGAGTCTGGGAGCTTCGGCCCCAGTCAGCCCCTGGGACTGGTGAGCAGGCAGTACGCGGTAGAAGCTTCTGCTCCTGCATCCCGCCTACTCCATACCGCCTGCTGCTCTCACGGCCGGCACTCGGCGCGAGTGGGCAGCGATCCGAAGACCTCAGACAACCGACCACTGACAACCGACAACCGATTCACCAATTCCCGCGAACGAAATGCGGGCCGGGTGTGTTCTACCCAGCATGAAGAACCGTTGGACGGGCGGCATGTCCGCCGCTCTCCTGGATGCGGCTGAGGAGAACATCGCGGTTTCGGTCCATCGCGGCGAGGCAGGCGCGCTGGAGCGGCTCATCGATCGCTTCGAACCTGCGCTTTATGGATATGCCCACGGCATCCTGCAGAACACGTTCGACGCGCAGGAAGTCGTGCAGGACGCGATGCTGCGCGCCCATCGCGCGCTGACGAAACAGTACGACGAAGCGAGGTGCGCGGCGCTCGCGTTGCGGCCCTGGCTCTTCAAAATGGTGCGCAACCTCTGCCTCAACAAGCGACGCTCGAAAACGCGTGCGCTGGAGACGCCTCTGCAGTCGTTCGACGACGGCCGCATCGGGCCGTTTGTTCGCGAGCATGGCTCGGAACTGGAGCGCCAGCAGGACGCGCAGCTGCTTCGCGACGCGATGTCGGGGCTGCCCGTCGAAGCTCGCGAGCTCATCGTCCTCAGGTTCATGGAAGACATGTCGTACGCCGAGATCGCCAAGACCGTGGGGACGACCGAAGCGTCGCTCCGCGGGAAAGTGTTCCGCTCGCTGAAGCTCCTGCGAGATGCCCTGGAGAAGAGAGGAGTCGCTCATGCAGTGTAGATCCGTGCTGACCCGAGTGGATGCACTCCGCACCGGCGAGTTGGAGGCTGAGGAGCGAAGCGTCGTGGACGAGCATCTCCAGACGTGCGCCAGTTGCGACGAGTCCGCAGGCGATGTCGACACGTTGTCGCGGAGCATCAAGGCGCTGGTTGCCACCCCGCCTCGATCGTGCCGGGATGCGCTTGCCGATTCCTACGCCCAGGTTGGCGAGGTATGGGTGGCCTTTTCGGATCGCGGCCTGCGCATGATCCATCGCGGTTCGGTCGAGGAGTTCCAGGCGGCACACGCCGCGCGCTTCTGCCGCACTCTCAAGCCCGCGGCACTTCCCCAGGCTCTGCGCAAGCAGGTTGAAGCCGCCCTCCAGGGCGAAGGCGTGTCCAAGCCTTCCATCGACTGGGACGACGAGCTGACCGACCTCGAACGCGAAGTTCTCGGCGCACTGACGACCATCCCCCGCGGTGAGGTGCGCACTTACGATTGGGTCGCGCGTCAGGTCGGGCGCCCAAAAGCCGTGCGCGCAGTCGGCAGTGTCTGCGCACGCAACGCGGTGCCGTTCGTCGTGCCCTGCCATCGCGTCGTTCCTTCGACGGGAGGGGTTGGCGCGTATGCGTTCGGCAGTCCGCTCAAGCGCGAGATGCTGCGCCGCGAAGGAGTCGACGTCGAGGCGCTGGAGCAGCTCGGCCGCAGCCGCGTGCGCTACATCGGCTCCCGCACTACGAAGATCGTCTGCTTCCCCACCTGCAAAGACGCGCGGCGCATCCGTGAGGAGAACCGCGTTCCTTTTCGTGCGGCTGGCGAGGCGACGGAGAAAGGATTCCGTCCATGTCATCGATGCCAGCCCTTCGCAGCCTGACGCCGGCGCGGATGACCTGACGCTCGTCGATGCGCGGCGGGTATGAATGTTGTCGGTTCTCGGTTGTCAGTTGTCCGAGATTTCCGGGCTGACGGCATCGCAGAACTGGAGAGGCCCGGACAACGGTGTCGGTTGTCGGTTGTCTG
>JANMSA010000660.1:0-1506 GCA_031388865.1 Acidobacteriota bacterium
CGGCCGTCACCACGCAGAGCACATTGGTCCGGTCCTTCCGCCGCTCCTCGGTATCGAGACCGAGGCTGGCGAACACCGTGTCGAGCCGGATCTGCTCATAGCCGCGGATGGGCACCGTCTTCTCCGCGATGGGAAGACCGCGATTGCCCGCCTCGTAGAGCCGGACGGTCACATTCCCGCCACTTCCCGCTGTTTCGTTGACCAACAAACTCCAACGGCTGCCCCGTGCCGGGTCGGTCGATTGCTCGAGTCCGTCCAGGTACAGAGGGCGCCTTTGGGCCAGGCTGGTGATCACTTCAGATAAGGTCCCGAAGATCGGCAGCGATCCGGCCATGGTGCCGCTTGCGCCCGTCCCGGCGGACGGCAACAGGTGTGCGTAGATTTGTGCGCCGGCCGCGGCCTGGACGAAGATCGAGCCTTGAACACTCGCCCCCGAAGGCACGCCAAACAACTGCTCGAGCACATTTCGAAAGTGCACCGCCACGCGGGGGGCCAGCTGCACGTTCCTTTCAACGGCCGCCAATGTGGGATCCGACGGACGGTACACGACGACTGCAGTCGAAGGTGAGGCCGTGGTGGTGAATCCCATGCTTGTCCGGAAAGTCGCCGGGGGCCCCGGCCGTGCGCCCGGCAAGGCTCCGTTGATTACCACGGGCACGACTGCTGTCGCCAGCTGCGATCCTTGCGACGGTCCAATTCGGCCCGACTTCCCCGAGACGGTGCCGCCCGCGGGCTGGCTCACCAGCGTGACCCCGCTGTTCTGCGAGGCGCCGAGCATGGTCACGACTCCCGCGACGGATCCTCCGCCTGACTCTACGATCAAGTCGACGCGGCCTCCTTCGATGGACGCTCCGCTGATGAGCGAGCCGAGATCGATCGTCTTCTGGCCATAACGCGCGATCGATTCGCTCGTTTGACCACGCTGGCCACCCTGGGCGTCGAAAACAGTAACGCGCACGCGGGTAGCCTCGGTGCCGCTCGTCTCAGCGAGGGTCAGCGATGTGCGCGCAGAACCGGAGGTGTCGAGGCCCAGGATGACGTGCCCGCTGCCGACCCGCGCTCCCTCACCGAGCCGCAGTGTGGCCAACTGATAGGTCTGCGCTCCTCCCGTTGTGACCGGCGTGATCACCGACGCGGACACGGTGAGGGATCCAACCCTCTCCGGAGCCGCGCGCACTTCGATCTGCCCTTGCGCCGGCGGAGTCAGGCCGAACACCTGCCGCAGCGGATCGGTCAGCGTCACCACATCGTTCGGCGGTACGACGACGGTTGCGCGTTTGACGGACGCGTCGAACCCGTCTGATCCCGCAGGCGTGAAGAACAGCTCGGTCTGTACGGGCTCGCTCCCGACGTTGGTCAGCCGCAGACGGGACATCACACTCGTGCCTCCAGTCGACGTGCTCGTCACTGCGGGAACCACGTAGGACCTGCTTCCCGGTTCGAGGAGCGAGCTCCGCCCAACACCGGTCTGGACGCCATCGTTGTCCTGCACGAGCAGTCGCGCCG
>JANMSA010000683.1:0-9882 GCA_031388865.1 Acidobacteriota bacterium
GGGGGGGGCGGGGGCCCCACATGTTGGGGCTGGTCCACCCCCCCCCCCCGCACCCCCCCGGGGGGTGGGGGGGGGGGGGGGGGGGGGGGGCCAAACCCCCCCCCGGCGTGCCCCCCCCCCCCCCCCGCCCCCTCGACTCGCGCTCGGGATGACAGCGTCGTACGGGCCGACTCTTTTCATCAGCTCACGTTCTTCGCTCGATGAACGTTTTCTGCCGCGAGAGACTCCTAGTCCTGATGCTCGGACGGCTGGAACCCTTCCGCGCCCGGCAGCAGACCCACGAGGCGCGCCGGATCATGAATCAGAAGCGGCAGGTGTTGCGGGCAGATCCGGAACGTGCTGCCACGGTACTCCAGCACGATCAGCGGAATCACATCGGAACCCCGATCGCAGGCCACACATCCTTCATTCGTCACGGTCGCCAAGATACCAGTTCCGGCGGCGAGCGTTGCGCTGCAACGCGTGTCAAGCCGCAGGTGGCTGAATGAGGGCTGCCGCGATCACTTAGTGCTCGTCATGGACAATGCGCGCTTTCAGGCTGAGAGCACCGGCGGCGTAAGCGGTCGCCGCCAGGGGGACGAGCAACGCAGCCATCGCGATGCGCATCCTCTGCCCCCGCTCTGCATGACGCCAGGAGATCCGCAGTTGCCGTGGCGCACGCCGCAGCGCGTTCATCGCGACCCTTTCCGGTGAGGGACCATTCAATTGGCGCCAGGCGCGTGCCGCTCGCGCTCCTCGGCGGAACTGGTCCGCGACCAGACCACGCAGCGTCAGGGGATGACGGTGCGCCGTACGGACATCCGCCGCCCAGACGATCGGCTCACTCGCCGCGAACCGCGCGTGGAAGTCCGTGTCCTCCCCTCCGCGGAGATCGTCGCGAAATCTACCAAAGCGCTCGAAGAGCGTGCGCGCGTAAGACGCACCGTAGCGGGGCGCGAGCGACTCGTGCACTCCTGGTGCACGCGTCGAGAAGAGCGAGATGTAGGACGTCCACGCGATCACACTGTGTGGGTTCGCGTTCGTGACAGAGCTTGCAACAGCGAGGGCACCTGCCCTGTGGCGCCGCAGTCGCGAGGCGACCCATCCAGGCTCCGCGATGCAGTCGGAGGCGAGGAACGCGATGAACGGCGTGCTCAATGCCCCGATGCCGAGGTTGCGTGCTCCTCCGGGGAGAAGACGCTCGCAGCACTCGATCACCTGGATGTCCAGGCCTGCCGCGCGCAAGGAAGCAGCAGCTCCGCCGCCACCGGAATTCACGACCACCACGTGTGCCTGCACGCTTTGCGTCACGAGAGACCGCACCGCATCCGCGAGCTCGGGCGGATTCCGCAGCGCCATCACCACGCACCCGAGCTCCGGCAGACTCACGTCCCCAGTCCGGGAGGGTCGAAGTGCCTGCCGCGCGCGAAGCTCTGCACGACCAGTCCGGCTGCATCGGTGAGATAGCTGTAGCCGATCGCCTGATGCTGCCGGTTCGGATCGAGCGCTTCGTAACGCGCCCGACGCTTCTGGCGCGACGCTTCTTCAATCATCCGAAGGTGGTAGAGCTCCAGGTCCGCGTGGGGAAAGACGCCGTGCACCAGGCTGTTCAACGGCGCCCACTGGCCATGAAATGGCCGGGGGTCGAGCTCTGCATCGCGCCGGTACCTGAAGAGGCGCGCATGCCCTTTCTGCCCCCAGATTCCGTCGACGCGAAAGTGCTCGTAGCTGTCCCACATCTCGCGGATGTTGATGATCAGCGCCTTGACGTCCTGCGCTTCCGCGAGCGCGATCGCTGCGCGGGCGCGCTGCCGGAAATCGCGTTCCAGGCGCTCGTCCGAGTCGACCACCACCAGCCAGTCCGGTGCGTACTTTGCCGCGGTTTCATAGAGAAGCCGCTTGTTGCGGGGTTCGTCCCAGACATGCGGTTCCCTCTTCGGAAGCCGGATCAACTCGAGTACGGAAGGTTGCGCCGCCGCGAAGTCGCGGGAGCCATCCGTCGATCCGTCGTCGAGAGCAATGACCCCGTCGACGACCGGCGCCACGTTCCGGAACCAGCCCGGGAGATAGCGCATCTCGTTGTGGAAGGGCAGCAGCGCGAGCACGCGCGGCGGGCGGCGCCAGCGCCAGGTAAGCGACGCCCAGCGGGTGAACAGAGATGATGACGGCACCTGGGCTAGTATAGCGATGTCTCCCGGTTGACCCTGATGTCCCGCCCTTGCACCGTCCTCCTGACCTGCCACGATCTGGCGCATCGCGGAGGCGTCCCTCTCTACACGCGCGACGTGGCCACCTGGCTCCGCGACGCCGGCTGGACCACGATCGTTTACTCGCCGACCCTCGGCCCCGCAGCCGTGATGCTGCGCGAAGAAGAGATCCGGGTGGTCGATGATCTGGGCTGCATCGATACGCCTCCGGACCTGATTCACGGGCAGCATCACATTCCTGCGATGGCCGCGATGCTTCGATTTCCACGAGTGCCGGCCCTGTTCGTCTGTCATGGAGTGCTGCCATGGCAGGAGGCGCCACCCGTCTTTCCGACTCTGCGCGAGTACATCGCCGTCGACTCCCTCCGTCGCGATCGACTCGTGAATGACCACGGGATCGCCGCGGACCGCGTCTCGATCGTCCACAACTTCGTGGACACCAACCGCTTCGGGATGCGGAGCCCGCTCCCCGCCAGGCCCCGGCGCGCTCTGCTCTTCAGCAATCAGGCGGCACGCGGCGATCTCTGGGTTCAATCGATCGCAGCAGCGTGCCGATCGCGTGACCTTTCGGTGGAGCTGGCCGGAGTTCGTTCGTCGCGCATTCTGCAGCGGCCCGAGGATGTGCTGGGATCGTATGACCTCGTGTTCGCGCGGGGACGCAGCGCACTCGAAGCCATGGCCGTGGGCGCGGCGGTGATCCTCAGCGACATCGAAGGATTCGGCCCCCTGGTGACGAGCGCCAACTTCGACGAGCTGCGCGATCTCAACTTCGGAATCGGCGCGCTTCACCACCCGCCGGATTCTCTTGCTTCCTCGATCGATGCGTACGACCCACTCGATGTCGCGCTCGTGCAGGAGCGCGTCCGGCGCGACGCAAATCGCAGTCACGCCATGGAGGCACTGCTGCAGGTCTACGAACGAGCGATGACCGCGGTTTACACGACGCAGGAGCACGACGTGGCCTGCATGACCGCCGCTGGGCACTATCTGAATTGGCTGGCGCCATTCGTCGACCGCACGATCAAAGAAACGGAAGCGCGCGTGGGGTTCGACGTCGAAAGGCTCGCCGGCCAGCTCGCGTTCCTGCATCGGACACCGCTCTTCCGCCTCCGCGAGCTGCTCATCCGCACCCCCGGCCTGCTTCCGCTGTATCGGCGCCTGCGCCGCGGAACGCGTGAGCCCCGGTCGTCAAATGAGCGACGGCAGCGCCCGGATAGTTGAGGCCAAGCCTCACACGCGTCCGCCACCGCGCCTCCGGCGTGCCCGGCGTCGCGCTACGCGCTCAACCGCCGGCTCATCTCCACCACGCCTCCGGCGCGCAACTGGAAACGACGAGCGGGCAACCATCGGTTCTGGCGCAGTTCTTGTGTCTTCTCGTGGCATGACTGCCTTCGAAGACCGTATTCTCCGGATGGCCCGCGAGGCAATGACCGAGATCGGCCGCGAGGAGCATGAGATTGCGGATGTCACCGAGCCGCCGGGGGCGGACTACTGCGTGATCACGTTCACGGATCCCGAGCATAAGCCGATCGAGATTCCGAGGCCCATGGGTGCCGGCGAGAGTCAGGAGCTGGACGAGATTCGACGCGCGCTGCAGTATCGGTTCGGGTGAGGCTCATTCTTGACACCAGGAATGAAAGCGTTGTGATCCACGCTGGCTCATCGCGCGGTTCCATCGCTCGGCATCACCGCCCCTCTTTCGTCCCTCGTCACACTAGAACGGCATGTCTCCATCGTGCAGGCCGAAGTAGTGGCCGAGCTCGTGGATCACGGTGTCGCGGATCTCGAGCATCGCGTCGTGGCGAGTGCGCGCCACGCGGTTGATGGGACCGCGGAAGATGGCGATCTGGTCGGGGAGGGTGGGCAGCATGTCGTGGTGACGGCGCGTCAGTGCCACGCCGCGGTAGATGCCGAGGAGCTCGTCTCCACTCTCCTCGAGCGCCTCCCGGTCGTCGCGGCTGGGCTCTTCCTCGACCACCACCGCCACGTTGTCCAGCAGGCGCGCGAACTCCGGCGGCAGGCCAGACAGCGCTTCTTCCACGAGGCGTTCGAACTCGCGCGGAGGAATGAACATCACTCCTCGGCCTGCTCCGCGCGTGCGGCGCTACCGCAGTCGACGATGAGGAGCGCGGCGACCGCGCTCCTCATCCAGATGCTCACCATCCCGGAATGATATTGAATCCGTAAACGACCTCTTCATCCGGCCGCTGGAACGGCTTGGCGGCGTAGATCTCGATGGGGATATAGCTGAGGAGGATCCTCAGGCCGAGGCCCGCGCTGAAGACGGGCACGCGGGCGTCGGTGCGGGTCTCGTAGACCCAGTCCACTTCCTCTCCGTCGCTCCACGCTGCGCCGCCGTCGGCGAAGGCGAAGATCTCCGTGGGCAGAAATGAGGCGTTGATGAGGCCGAACTCGCGGGTGCCGAGCAGCGGCGCGCGGACTTCGACGCTCGCAGCGGCAATCCGCGATCCGACCAGACGGTCGAAGACGGGGCAGGCGCCGTCCACGCTCGGTCCGCATTCGGTTGGATCGATGGTGTAGGCGTCGTATCCGCGCAGCAACGAGCCGCGTCCGAGATAGAGCGGAGACAGGCGGGTGTCCTCGGCGCCGTCGCCGTACCGGCCGAAGTGCAGGCCGCGGATGGCAAACGTGAAGGGGCGGGCGAAGATGTACTTGCGCCAGTCTGCGGTTGCGGTCGTGAAGTTCAGGTCGCCCCTGAGCGACTCCAGCTCGTACCGGTACCGCGTTCCGTTGATCGGTGAGATGAACCCGTAGACGGAACTGTCGCCGACGAACGCTGCCGACGCTTTCGAGAACGTGAGAGCGAACCCCCCGGGCAGCTCCTGGCGCTCACGCTCGACGACCTGGCCGTTGACGACGATGAAGGTCTCGCTTTCCACTTTGAAGGAGTACCGCTGCGCGCCAACTGCGGCTTCGATGCGGCGCGTGGTGCTGAACGGGTATTGCGCGAGCACGCTGCCGTCGGTGATGAGGTTGATCTCGCGAATCTCCTCGTAGAGCTCGGCCGGTCGTCCCTCGAACATCCCGGTGGCATACCTGACGCCGCCTCGGACCTGCGGGATATGGAGGAGCTCCGCTCCCCAGTTCAGCCGCCGTTTCTGATTCAGATAGAAAAGCTGACCACCGAGCTGCTCGGTCAGGTTCGAGGTCCCTGATCCGCCGCCGCCCTGGAACGTGAAGCCGACGTTCTGCTGCCCCAGGATGTCGCTGAAGAAGGCGGTGACGCTGCCGCCAGCGCCGGCCCCGAACTCGTTCACGCCGACGCCCAGGGTCGGAGGTCCGAGGTAGGAGAGGTGCAGGTTGGCTTTGTAGTCGCGCTCCCCGAACGTCGTCGAAGCAGGCGGCAGCCCTTCCTCGGGCCGCATCAGGTAGCCGGTGATCTCCGAGCCCGTGCCGCGCAGCGGCGGAAGCAGGGCCGCACGCGGTGCGGTGTTGTCTGCCGGCGCGGCGGTTGGCGTGGCAGCGGTTCCCAGGGTGCCGGCCGGGAGCGAATAGATGTTGTAGTTGTCGTCCTCGAAGACGGAGAACGCGATGTTGCCTGCCCGCGCTGCGACGGTGAGCGCGGGCGACATGTCCGTGATGCCGGCCACGCCGCTGTCGAGCGTGGTCACACGCGAGAGCTGTCCTTCCGGGTAGGTGATCCGGTAGACGTCCGGGATCCCTTCCGGATTTCCGATGAAGTAGATGGAGCGTCCGTCCGGTGCCCACTGCGGATTGATGTGGCGCGCGCCCGGGAAGGCGTTGATCTCGCGGATGTCTCCGGAGGCAACGTCCATGACTGCGAGGCGCACCGGCGTGAACTGGAGCTGCTCGAGGACGGTGGCCGATCCGCGGTCGGTCACGAATGCGATCGAGCGTCCGTCCGGAGAGAACGCAGGCTGCAGATCCGCGTACTTGTCGGCCGTCAGACGGCGCACTTCTTTGGACTGAAGGTTGTAGAGAAAGAGGTCACTGACCCCTGTGGCCTGCCCCGAGATGGCGATGGATTGTCCGTCCGGCGCCCAGGCCACGTTCGTGATCGCCTCGAGACCGGGGACTTTAATGTGCTCCGTCTTCCGCGTCTCGACGTCGATGGTGGAGAGGAAGTTGTCCCCTTTCGAGAAGGTGATGAACGCGATGTGGCGATTGTCGGGAGACCAGGTGCCTGCGGACTCGATGAAGCGCAGCGACTCGAAGTGAGGGTCGCGATCCGATGAGATCAGGCGGCGGATGACCTTTCCTGTGGTCGCATCCGCGAGGAAGAGATCGATGGAGAAGAGCTCGCGGGCGGAGAGAAACGCGATGTAGCGGCCGTCCGGGCTCAGGGCGGGTCCGATGTTGAGCTCTGTCGAGCCGCGGCGGCGGCGGCGTTTCTTCTTTCCTTCCTCGCCGGCAACCACGGGCGGAGGCGGTGGCGGCTTGCGCCCGATCAGCGGATTGCCGAGATCGGCAGTTCGCGCGGTGATGATGGGGTTGTAGAGCTCCCGCGCGGATTCTGCCCAGTCGGCGAACAGCTGCTTGTGGGAGACGCCCAGAGCGCGCTCCACGGCAGCTTCCGGGCCGACCACGCCGGCAGCCATGAAGTAGCGCACGACGGCTTCATCGCCGAAGCGCGCTCCGATGTAAGCCATCAGCGCCTGGCCGTAGCGGTATGGAAAGTAGCGCGAGTCGCGCGTCAGCTCGCGCAGGTCGGGCATGCGGTCGTTGATCGTCGCGTCGCGGATCCACATCGCGGTGAGCGGATCGACGCGGCCTTTCGAGAAGTACTCCGCCATCCCCTCGATGAGCCACAGCGGCATGGCTTCGAGAGCGAACCGGCGACGCTGCTGGTTCGAGGTCGCGGCGATGTCGTACTGGAAAACGTGCACCATTTCGTGACCGAGAACGTGGTCGTTCTGGGCGTAGTCGCCGGTCAGCGGAAGCACGACGCGGTTCATGAACGCGTCCGTGAAGCCTCCGGTCCCTTCGCCGATCGTCCCGCCTGTGGTCGTGGTCTGGTGAAAGTCGGCCGAGTTTGCGTAAAGCACAATCGGCTTCCTCTTGAAGGAGTGGTTGAACACACGCGAGAGTCGCGCGTACCAGCGCTCCGACATGCGGCCGATGTCATGAACGACATCCGCCTCCTCGTCGTAGTAGTAGATATCGAAGTGCTCGGTCTGCAGCACCTTGAAGTCGAAGGCTTCCCACTGGACCTTGTTCCGCCCGAAATACTGAGCCTGGGAAACAGGTGCGAGGAGGGTGAAGAGAAGGACGGAAACGACGATCCGAATCACAAGACGCATACACACCTCGGTTCTAGATGAACACCGAACGGCCCCGGCTGCAAGAGCGCCGCCACCAATGGCGGGGTTCAGAGGCTCCGTTCTGTCAGATTCCGGTGACGCGGAGACACCTCGGGAGGACAGCCCCTCCGGTGGTCGGTGGTCGGTTGTCGGTTGTCTACGCTGTCTCACCTGGGTGGGCGCTCGGCGCCCGGGCCCTCGACCGTGGCGCTTCTCGGAAGAGCTGAGAGCTCGGAACTCGCGGTCGGCGTCCCGGTCGCGCAAGGTCCGGGGAGACGGCACCAGAGCGAGGCTCCCGGCAGGCGATACGGCCCAGACAACCGACAACCGACAACTGAGAACCGACGTCCAGGGCGCTCCTTTTGCTTGTATGCGACGCACATCACGCCTGACCGCTCTTTTCCTCGCCTCTTCGCTCGTCGCTCTTTCTGCGCTCGCGCAGCAGTCCGACGACCTCTTCACTCCGCAGGGCGCGGCTCCGCGGGTGATCATTCCCGTCGCGGGCAACGCTCAGGGTGCAAACGGCACCTACTACCGCAGCGACATCACCCTCATCAACATTCGCGATGCCGCACAGCTCGTGCTGATCTACTGGCGCCCACAGGGGGTCTCCGGGACGACCCTTTCCTCCCGCGCCATCTTGATCCCCGCCAGAAGCGGGATCGCTTCGGAAGACTTCGTGAACGAAAACCTGAACGGGCGGACCGGGATCGGCTCGATCGAGATCGCCGGTGTGAACAGCGACGGCACGTTCGATCCGAATGCGCTGCTGCATGTCACGTCCCGCATCTGGACTCCCCGTCCGGACGGTGGCGGGGGCACGATGTCGCAGACGTTCCCGGCCGTGGTTGGCGACCAGACGCCGCCGCTTGCGCAGGTGAAGAGCATCTTCGGCATGCGCCGCACGGAACAATTCCGGCTCAACGTGGGGATGACCAATCCTTCGGCGAACTCGCAGATCTTCCGGGTCACGGTCGCCATCACCGGCCCGGGTGGAACCGACACGCAGACGATCGAGATGACGCTTCCGCCGCGGTCGATGGACCAGCGACTGGTGGGCGGGACGGCGAATGGCACGGTGCAGGTGATCATCGAAGACCTCGGCGGAACTGCCGGCGACTGGCACGGGTGGGCGTCGTCCATCGACAACCAGTCCGGGGACGCCTGGTCGCAGATTGGCTTTGCCTCACTGACCGTCGAGTGACCCATGCCTTGACCATGTCCGCCGCGCTTACAATCGCCACACGTGGCGACGATCTTCTTCACAGGCTTTCCCGGCTTTCTCGGTTCTGACCTTCTGCCGCGCGTCGTGCTCCGCACCGGGCACGACGCGCTTTGTCTCGTGCAGCCGAAGTTCCGTGAGCTTGCGGAGGCGCGCGCAGCAGGGCTGGTGGCTCTTCATCCCGCGCTCGCAAACCGCATCCACCTCGTCGAAGGCGACCTCACGGAGCCGCTCGATCATGTTCCGGCAAAGGACCTGAGAGAGATCTATCACCTCGCCGCCGTGTACGACCTCGCGGTCGCCCGCGATCTCGGCATGCGTGTGAACGTGACCGGCACCCGGCGCGTGCTCGATCTCGCGGAGCGCGCTCCCCGGCTGGGGCGCCTGCACTATGTCAGCACCTGTTACGTCAGCGGGCGCCATCCGGGTGTGTTCACCGAGGCCGATCTGGAGAAGGGGCAGAGCTTCAACAACTATTATGAGGAGACGAAGTATCTGGCGGAGATCGAGGTGCGCGCACGAATGGGCCGCATCCCGGCGACGGTCTACCGTCCGTCCGTCGTCGTCGGCGACAGCACGACCGGCGCGACGCAGAAGTTCGACGGTCCGTACTTTGTGATGCAGTGGCTGATGAGACAGCCGAAGCTGGCCATGCTTCCGGTGGTGGGACGGCCATCGCAGTACTTCTTCAACGTCGTTCCTCGCGACTTCGTGATGCGAGCGTTGACGCATCTCAGCGGCCTCACTACGAATGTGGGAAAGACGTACGCGCTGGCCGATCCCGCTCCGCTGACGGTCGACGAGACCATCGCCGCGCTGGCCGCCGCGACCGGGCGTCGCGTGCTGCGGATCCCGCTCACCAGAGGCATCGCCAAAGGCGCGCTGAAGCACGTGCCCGGCATGTACCGGCTGATGCGCATTCCCCCCGCGGCCGTCGACTACTTCGTGCACCCGACGACCTATGACACCCGCAACGCGACGGAGGACCTCGCCGCGGCAGGCATCACCGCCCCGCATCTCCGCGACTACGCACCGCGCCTGGTGGAGTTCGCCCGCGCGCATCCGGACGTAGTAGGCAGTATGCAGTAGGCAGTACGCACGCCGTGCACGCCGGAGGCGTGATGGCAAATAGCCGGTGGTTGAGCGCTTGGCGCGATACCACCCGTGATCATTCCCGCGCCCCTGCCGGGGC
>JANMSA010000688.1:0-9621 GCA_031388865.1 Acidobacteriota bacterium
CGGTGAAGGTCTTGCCGGCACCGGTGGCCATGTGGATGAGCGCCCGCGCGCGATCCTGCGCGAACGAACGTTCCAGCCCCTGAATGGCCTCGATCTGACAGTCGCGCATGCCGAGGGTCACCAGGGGAGCGGACTTCATCATGCCGGCGAGGCGCGCGCGAAGTGTGTCGGGTTGGGATGCCCACTCGTGCAGTGTCTCGGGACGGTGGAAGGTGAAGACGCGCCGCGAGCGCGGGTGAGGGTCGCGCTCGTCGCGGAAGTACGTCTCGACACCTGTGGATTCGTAACGAAACGGTGGTGATCCTTCGAGCTGCGCCGCCAGATACTCGGGGAGATTCTCGGCGTAGTTCGTCGATTGATCGGCGACGACGGAGAGGGTCGTCCCTTCCTTCGTCGCCTCGATCACGCCGACCGGTTTGCGATCGACGAGCAGCAGGTAATCGCACGGCCCCGACTTCAGCCGAACTTCGCGGAGAGCGATGCCGGGGCCGGCGGTGAAGTCCGCCTTGCTGGAATCCTGAACGATCCAGCCGCACTCGGTGAGTTGAGCGTCGATCTTCTCCCGCGCTTCCTGTTCAGGCGCTCTACGCATCGTAGTGCGCCTAGGGTAACGAGTTCCGGAGAGAAAGACGAAAGAGCCTTCTTCGTCCCGTCTCGATTCCGGACTGTCATGTTTTCGGGGGTCGTGCGTCCTCTGGGGTGAAGACGCGAAGGTCAACTTGCCGCCGCCGGAATACCCGGCGTATCCTCTTTGTAGATACGGTCATGCGCACTCGCATTCAAAAGTGGGGGAACAGTCTGGCTCTTCGCATTCCCAAGCCTTTCGCCGAGGAGACTCGCCTCGAGGAAGACTCCGCCGTTGAACTGACCGTGAAGAACGGGAGACTCCTGGTTGTCCCTGTCGTCACGCCTGGCCCGTCGCTCGCGGATCTGGTGAGTCAGATCACGTCCGAGAACCGCCACGGCGAGACCGAAACCGGGGACGCAGTTGGCAACGAAGGCTGGTAGTCGCACCTACACACCGGAGCGCGGCGATCTAGTGTGGCTGTCGTTCAGTCCTCAGGCCGGCCACGAACAGGCTGGCCGCCGTCCTGCCGTCGTGCTCTCTCCTTCCGCTTACAACCGCAGCTCTGGACTCGCTCTTGTCGTGCCCGTCACCTCTCACATCAAAGGGTATCCGTTCGAGGTGATCCTCCCGCCCGGGCTGCCGGTGAAAGGCGCCGTTCTCACCGATCACCTGAAGAGTATCGATTGGCGCGTGCGCGACGCGACGAAAATCGCCGTGATGCCGCCGGAGACGCTCAAGCAGATCATCGAGAAGGCTGCTCTGTTGCTCAGACCGGGATGATGCTCATGCCGCCAGCACCTCACTCAACTCCTCGAGCAGCTCCGGCACGCATCGCAGTGCGCCTGGGGTAACGAGTTCCGTAAGAGGTTATTACATCCTTGCTCGATTCCGGACTGTAATGTTTTCGGGGTCGTGCGTCCTGAGGGGTGAAGGCGCGAAATGGATCGCGTTTCGAACCGGGAGAAGGCCTTGACGAACCTCGAAGTTTGCACCAGCTGCGAATGCGGACCGGACTGTGGTTGCGGCGCAGGCTGCGGCTGCTGAACGGCACGATCGAGCGCGTGGAGCTGAATGACGTCTCTGTGCGCGACTACGCGGCGGAGCAACAGATGACGGCGAACGCTGCGGGCGTGCGCCTGTTTCGTGCGCGGGAAGCGCTGAAACGGCGAGTGATCCAGAGCTGCGGCACCTGTGCTGACCACGGCTGTCTGGACTGCCGGTGTTCGGGCTGAGCCGGTTTTCCGCCACACACCGGTTTTCCTCCACCCACACCCGTTTTCCGCCCTCCCTTCCCACCCGTTGCTCATTCAGGCGCTGCCTGACAAGCAACGGGTGTGCGGGCGGGGGAGAACCAGCAACCCGCAACAATGAAGGAGCAACCAGCAACCAACCAGCAACAAGAAGGCATCTTCTGCAGCCGGGCAGCGCTGACGGACCATGCGCGGGTTGTCGATCAGCGGTCGGGAAGTGTCCAGTGGAGGACCACGCGGATCGGCAGCGCTCTCGCCTCGGCCGCGCGGCTGCGATAGATCGCGCTGCCGTCAGGGCTGACGACATAGTCGAAGTCGGTCAGCGGAAAGAGCTCTCGTGGCGCGGAGGACTCGAATCCCGGAGATGTGGAGACGGTCACGGCCGAGAGATGCTTTTCGGAGAGGTAGAGAATCTCTTTCCCGTCGCCGCGCCAGCGGGGCACGTTCCCTCCTTCCGTAGAGACCTGCCACTTCGCCCCCGTCGGCGGAACGGGCTGGACATAGATCTCGTGCCGCCCGGTTTCGTTGGAGGCGTACACCGCGAAGCGGCCGTCGGGAGAAAAGCGCCCCGTGTGCTCGGACATCGCCGGATTGACGGCGAAGGGGATGGGGGTTCTGACTCTGCCGGTCAAGGGCAACAGGAGCAGATCGTTTCCGCCTCCGGGCTCCATCAGCAGAAAGCGACCATCGCGCGACCAGTCCACGGGCTCACCCGTCAGGGAAGTTTCGAAAAGGAGGGACTCCGTTCCCGACGCGGACCGGACGTAAAGGCCGATTCCGGCTGCGCGGTCCGAGCCGAATGCGATCTGGCTTCCGTCGGGAGACCAGACCGGCCCCTGGTCGGAGGATGGATCGAACGTGAGTCGTGAGGTGCCCCCTTTGACGAGATCCAGCGTCCAGAGATCGAAGCTTCGCGACCCCGCGTCCGAACGCTGGTAGGCGAGTTTTCTGCCGTCTTTCGAGAGATCGATGTTGCTGCCTCCATCTTCGATGAGCCGCGCGATCTCTTTTCCGCTGCGATCCAGCTGCACGATTGCGGTGCGCGCCGGCGCGGTTCTCTCCTGATACGCGAATACGCCGCTCGCGGAGGCCGAGGCTGCCAGGGCTCCGTAGGCCGGCGCGTATTCGACCTGTTCCGCAACCACCGTCGGAGTGCCTTGGAGGCGCCACTCCTTCGTGTCGATCCGTTGAGCGAGCAGGGAGCTCTCGCTGAGGTAGAGAAGAATATCGGGTGGAGCGAGAACGGGCGCGGTCTCGCTCTTCAGAAGAAGCGTGGTCTTCTTCGAGCCGAGCGAGCCAACGTAGACAGCAGAGGTCCCGCTCTTGCGGCCGCGGGAAAAGTAGACAAAGTGTTCACCGTCGGGGAAGAAGTGGGGACGCCAGTGACCGAGCTCGCGGGCAGGATCGATCGTTGTGACCGGCGTGACCGGTCCTCCGTTCTCGCTCACGCGTGAGAGCCCCCCGTCGGCTCCGAACGCAAAAAGGATCACTCCTGAACGTCCCCACGCCGCGCCGCGGCTATCGCCGACTGCTGCAATGGTGCGCGGAGAACCACCGGAAAGATCGACCCGTTTGAGTTTCCCCTTGTCGAAGTATCCGATGGAGCGACTGTCTGCAGACCAGAACAAGTCATAGCCGGAGTGCCGAACGATCCGCAGCTCACGCGAGGCGAGGTTCCGGACCAACGTACCGACGCTGTCGATCTTGGCGGCGATGTTCTGCCCGTCCGGCGAGACGATGACCGCGCCGTCAATGGCGTTGAACTTCGTATCTGGCAGGGGCTCGATGTCGAGCTCGACGCGGCTTTGCAGCGGCTCGCGATGGAGCAGACGGGCGAGCAGCAGCCCACTGGCAATGAGCAGCGCGGCGGTCACACCGACCAGCAGCCATGTCTGTGGACGCGAGCGTTTCTTCAGCGGCGTGACCGTTGCGCTGCCGGTGGCCTCGACCCAGCGCAGCTGCCCGGCCACGTCCTGCGCGCTTTGCCAACGGTCATCGGGATCTTTTCTCAGGCATTGCTGCACAAGGTGGGCGAATGCAGAAGGGGCCAGCGGCTGGAGCTCCTGGATCGGTCGCGGCTCTCCGCCGACGATCGATGCGATCAGACTGGTTCTGGTCTTCCCCGCGAAGGCCCGCTGGCCGGTGGCCATCTCGTAGAGCAGTACACCGAGGGCGAAAATGTCGGTGCGTGGATCGGCCTCGATTCCCTCGAGCTGTTCCGGAGCCATGTACTGAAACGTCCCCAGGATCGTTCCTTCCTCGGTGAGCGGCTTTTGCTGCTCGGTAGCAGCCTCGGGTCCGCCCGCGACTCCGGTCAGGCTTTTGGCCAGGCCGAAGTCGAGCAGCTTTGCTCCTGATTTCGTGAGCATGACGTTTCCAGGCTTGAGATCACGGTGCACGATCCCACGCTTGTGCGCAGTGGCCAGCGCATCCGCGATCTGGGCGCCATGGCGGACGACCTGCTCGATCGGTAAGGGGCCGCGGCCCAGGCGATCCGCCAGGCTCTCCCCTTCCAGAAACTCCATCACCAGGTAGTCGATCCCCTGGTCGTGACCGACATCGAAGAGCGTGCAGATATTGGGGTGGGAGAGCGATGAGATCGCGCGCGCTTCGCGGTCGAAGCGTTCGCGGAGCTGCGGATTTCCGGAGAGGTGAGGAGGAAGCACCTTGATCGCCACGATCCTGTCCAGACGTGTATCTCTGGCCCGGAACACTTCCCCCATCCCGCCCGCGCCGATGCGCGAGAGGATCTCGTAGGGACCGAGGCGGGTGTCGGGAGCGACGATCATCGCGCGGGGAATTGTAAGCGAGCGGTCGCAACAGAGCGTCGAGACCTGCACGTCCGCCTCCGCCACAGGACCAGTCTGTTGACCCTGACGATCGAGCCATACCGACTGTAACGTCTTCGTCGCTGAGGGCGTGCTGGACGAGAGGACCTGCGCCCGCAACGCTGAAAGTGTAGAAGAAGGATACCGGACTCGTAATGACCGTCTTTGACCAGGGCCCCCGGCTGTCCCACGAGTTGGAGGTTTTCTACATCGAGCTTGGAATCATAGCGATGGGCCCCGGGTAGCGCGTTGCTCTCAGTCCACAGCGACGATCCACAGATCGCCGCCTTCAGGGCGGAAGCGATCGAAAAGAAGATGGCGTCCGTCGGGAGAGAGGGTGGGATAGTCGATCCGGATGTCGGCATCGCTGAACGCGAAAAGCTTTGTGGCCGAACCGTCCACCAGCACGTACTTCCAGAGGGTCTTGTGTCGGACCACGTCGACCATGGCCAGGCCGTCCGGCGAGAGTGAAATGTGCGCGCCCGCTCCCGGCGGGAGGACCGTGATCTCTCGTGTCTCCCCGGTCGCTGCGGTGATGCGCATCAGCTTGTTCTCACCGGCGCAAGGGCAGGTGAAGACCACTGCTCCATCGCTCGTCCAACGCACGAAGTGTCCCGACACCCCTTGATTGCTTAGCTGATGGGGCGACGAGCCGTCGCTGTTCATCACCCACACCTCGAGTCGGCCTCCGTGATCCGACACGTAGGCGATCTGCGTTCCGTCCATCGAGAAAACAGGGTTGATCTGGAGTGCAGGATCGCGCGTCACCTGCTGGAGCTTCCCGGTCGTAACCTCCACCACCCATAGGTCGGCGTTTCCCGATCGCGAGGAGAAGAACGCGATCCATTTCCCGTCCGGCGACCAGGCCGGCTGGTAATCGCCGCCCGGCCCGCGAGTCAACTGACGCAGGCTGGAGCCATCCTGCTTCCCGATCCAGATATTCATCTCCCCGGTTCGATCCGAATTGAAAGCCACCCAGCTCCCATCCGCGGACCACGACCCTCGACTATCTTCGCGAGTCGTGCCGAGCAGCGGTCGTGGCTCCGCGCGGACACCTGACCCATCCAGGCTGGCGATCCAGAGGTCGGCATTCTGGCGGAGTGTGGTGAAGGCGAGGCGCTTCCCCAGGCGATCGATCGAGATCTGCACGTCCTGTCCTGCTCCACTGGTGATCTGTCGCGGCACACCCACAGGAACGCCGGCGGCTGTCACCTCAATGCGCCAGACGTTGACGCCGCCGCTGCGGTACGACGAAAAGTAGATATGCCGCCCGTCCGGAGACCACACAGGGTTGATGTCCAGGAGCAGGTCATCGGTCACGCGAGTGGTCTGCCGGTTCGACACGTCGACGACATGAATGTCGAACCGCGTGCGCTCGACATGCTGGTAGACGATCCGCTTTCCGTCCGGCGACCATCGCGGAGCGATATGGGCGGAAGCCTCGGATTGGTCCGAGGTGATCTGTTGTGCGTTGCGTCCGCGCTCGTCGACCAGCCAGATCCGGCGTGGACCCCCCCACGAGGCATCGACCGCGATGTGGTTGCCATCGGGTGAGAACGACGGGTACGAGGCGTCCCGGATCAGCATCGCTTCCCGACCGGACGCGACATCGAGCGACCAGACGTCGCCCCCCTCGTGAGAGCTGAACACATCCGACGGCTCGAGCCGCCTGGCCGGTTCGCGGGAGCGTACGAACAGAACGGTTTTTCCGTCCCCAGACCAGGCGGGATGCAGGTCATCGGAAAGTCCGTGTGTCCACTGCTGCGGCTCTGAGCTCTCCATCCGTTTTATGAAGAGCTTCCGAATTGGGCCGACCGCGCCCGCGTAAACGATCTCCCGCCCGTCAGGCGAGAATGCGGGGAACTCCTCCACGCCGATGTCGAACGTCAGTTGTGTGAGAGAGAATCTGCCCTGCTCGGATGGAGACGGGGCGGTGGCGGAAGGGGCGCGCGGCCGAAAGGAAAAGGCAACCGCCGCGATCAGCAGCACGATGGCCATGGCCAGGAGCGCACGGATCGGAGTGACCGACGAGGACGATCGTCTCCCCGAATCCATCGCCTGCGCAAGTTCGGCGGCGACGCCTGCCAGATCCTTCTCTCGTTCCCGAGGGTCCTTTTTTAGACATTGCGCAAGAAGGGCCCGAACCTGCGGCGGTACCTCCGAGGGGAGCGCATTCCAGTCCGGCTCATGATTCTGCACCGAAGCGGCGATCTCGTAGATGCTTCGGCCGGGGAACGGGCGCTTGCCACTGAGCATCTCGTAAAGCACACAGCCGAAAGCCCACACATCCGCACACTGATCGACGGTCTCTCCCCGCATCTGTTCCGGACTCATGTAGGCGGGAGTTCCGACGGCGGTTCCGCGATGCGTGAGCTGTCTTGCCGTGGCGCTGCTGGCGGCCGTCATCTCATCGGAGACCAACTGCTTGGCCAGGCCGAAATCGAGTAAGACCACACGCCCGGCGGCGAGCTTGATGTTGGCGGGTTTCAGATCGCGGTGAACGATTCCGGCGCCATGGGCGGCGCTCAGCGCGGCTGCAATCTCGCGCGCAATCGCCACAGCCTCCATCACGGGCAGGACCCCTTGCCCGAGCCGCTCTTCCAGCGTCTGGCCCGAAACCAACTCGAGGATGAGAAAACGGCGACCGTCATCCCCTTCTTCGAGGCCGTGAATGCCCGCGATGCCCGAGTGGCTCACCGCCGCCAGCATTCGCGCTTCGCGCTCGAAGCGTTCCAGCGTCTCCCGGTCATACGCCACCGAGTCTGGCAAAGCCTTGATCGCCACGTCGCGTCCGAGGCGCGAGTCCCGCGCGCGGTACACCTCACCCATCCCGCCCTCACCGAGAGGCGCGATGATCTCGTAAGGTCCGATCCGGCTTCCGGCCTGAAGCGTCATGAACGTTCGAATTCTAACCGCGGGAGTGTATCGGAACGCCGAAAAGGGGGTTCACCACAGAGACACAGCGCGGTGTGGCCGCAACCAAACGGTGCATGAACCATCCGGACATCTACCCGGAAGTGTGGGGCCTGCCGGATCCGTATGTCGCCAGCGGCGACGACTTTCACCTCGAGATCGACACGTCCTATCGCTCGCGCGAGAAACTGGGCCGGGCCAGGGTCTCGGGGACGGCGCGTATGGACGGGAAGAAGGTGAAGATCCGCGAGGAGCACCGTCAGCGGGCGTACAGTGAGCGAGAGATCAACGACGTGCTGGCGGCCGCGGATCTCGCGGTCGACATCATCGCTTCGATCCTTACGGAGAAGGCGACGACGTCGAGGCCCGGACGGTGAAGCGGTGCTACATCGTGCGACCTGTCTAAGTTCGTTTTAAGAGCAAGTTGGTCACGTCGCAAAGAAAAGTTGCTCCGCAAGTTTTGGAAAGCTCTATTCTGACGTCCAGCTGTCTCTAATTATCGAGAGAGCGAACCCAGTATCCAGTGTCGACTGATTACCACTCGAAGTACTACGCGCACGCGCTGACTCGAAGGCGTTCTGCGGATGATCCCGACAAACTCACCACGTCGCTGATGAATGCGACCGTCGATTTGAACCCGCACCAGATCGACGCCGCAATGTTCGCCTTTCGTTCACCACTGTCTCGGGGAGCGATCCTTGCGGATGAAGTCGGACTGGGAAAGACCATTGAAGCAGGCCTGATCATCAGCCAGCTCTGGGCCGAACGAAAACGCCGCATTCTGATCATCGTGCCGACGACTCTTCGGAAGCAGTGGTCGCAGGAGCTTTCAGAAAAATTTTTCCTCGATTCGGAAGTCTTCGACTCGGCCAGGCTGCGCGTCGCGCTCAAGAGCGGGGAAGCGAACCCCTTCCTGACCGCAAACGGGATCGTGATCTGCTCGTACCACTTCGCGCGTACGGCGGAAACCCTGATTGCGGCGACGTCGTGGGACCTGGTGGTCATCGACGAGGCACATCGTCTACGAAACGTCTTGAAGAGCGGTAACAAGATCGCCGTCGCGATCAAGAATGCGATTCAAGGGGCGCGTGGCAAAGTATTGCTCACGGCTACACCCCTGCAGAATTCGCTGCTCGAGCTTTACGCGTTGACCAGCTTTCTCGACGAACATCTCTTCGGCGGCATCGAATCCTTCAAGCAGCAGTACTTACGTGGGACGCTCGGCCCGCGAGAGTTCGAGGAGTTGCGGGAACGGATCCGCCCGGTGTGCCAGCGAACGTTGAGGCGGCAAGTGGCGGAGTATGTGCGCTACACGAACCGCGTTCCGATGGTTCACGACTTTACGCCGAGCGCCGCGGAACAGCGACTGTACGAAGAAGTCAGCGACTATCTACGGCGTGACCAGCTCTTTGCGCTTCCGAAGAGTCAGCGCGCATTGATGGTGCTTATTCTGCGGAAGCTTCTGGCGTCATCATCCTTTGCCATTGCCGGAACACTGGAATCGCTGCGCTCGCGCGTCCAGGCACTCAGAGACGGACTGGATGCTCCGCCGCCGCAGGAGCCGGCGGCCGATTTCGAAGCGTTCGACGCTGTCTCTGAAGAATGGAGCGAAGACGAGTCTGAGGCTGATCCTGCGAGCGCGAGCGTCGTCAACCCTGCCGCGGTCGATGCCGAGATTCGAGACCTCGTTCGCTTCCGCGATCTCGCCTCCTCGATCACGGAGAACGCCAAGGGTGCGGCACTCCTGCAGGCGCTGACGGCTGGATTCGTGAAGCTTCGAGAGCTGGGAGCAAACGAGAAGGCCATCATCTTCACCGAGTCACGCAGAACCTTGATGGACCCAAACAAGGGCTTGCAGAACTACGTGAGTGCACGGGGACGAGTGGATGCGTTCCTGTTTCGCGGGATGAAGGTGACGCCAGAGATGAAGGCCCATCTGAAATTTGGCCTCAACGAATACAAATTCACTCTCAAGGCGGCCGATGATCGCTCTCTGTTCTTTGCTCAAGAATCTGCGCCCTTTGCCGGGCCGGTGTATGGCGCGATTGAGAATGACCAAGGC
>JANMSA010000755.1:0-6832 GCA_031388865.1 Acidobacteriota bacterium
TGTGCACCTAGCTGGAGGCCTCGAGACTCAAGACTCATTTGCAAATGAGCTGGTTGGTGCTCTCGTCGGTTGAGGCGAAGCTCGCTAGAGGAGTCTGCGCGGCAGAAATTGCCCCTCAGACGACGAGCGTCGCGGAGGCGCAACCAGCGCTGCCGGCCGTGCCGGCTAGCCTCCCAGCACGAAAGTGGCTGCGAGGCCGACCGCCCGTTCCAGACCGCCCTTCAGCGAGTGATCGCCGCGTTCGATCCATTCGATCCGAATCGACGGCGCGAGGGGATAGTCGCGGACATCGTCCGGTGTGCCAAAAGAGTCGCGCGTCCCTTGCACGATGAGCGCGGGCGTAGCGAGATGCTCGAGGTGGGCGATGCGCGTCTGCTGGGGCTTGCCTGGCGGATGGAATGGATAGCCGAAACAGATCAGCCCACGCACGCCCGTTTCATCCGCAATCATGCTGGCCATCCGCCCGCCCATCGACTTGCCGCCGATGAACATCTTCGCGCCGTCGCCATGCTCCTCGATGACGCGCCTCCAGGTGTCCAGCAGCAGCGGCTGACGGTCGGGAACTCTCTTCCCCGCCTCCATGTATGCGAAGTTGAAACGCACCACCCGGACGCCCCGCTCCCCCATCCCGCGGGCTACGGCGTTCATGAACGGATGGTCCATCGGCGCCCCCGCGCCATGAGCGAAGAGGAACACGTGTTTCGCGTCTTCGGGGCCGTCGGTGAGGTAGTTCATCAGTCTTCGAGTCTTCGAGGGGACGAGTTTCACAGGCTCATAGGTTCATCGTCGCATAGGTGGCGGAGTGAAGCTCCATGACACTCTGAACCTATGAGCCCGTGAACCTCTCGAAGACTCGAAGACTCGAAGACTCGTCCCCTCGAAGACTCGAAGACCAACCTACCACCCCCGCACCGGCCTCCACTGATCCACCACCTTTCCCTCATCGAGGATGTGGTATCGGTCGAACATTGCGGCGGTGAGGCAGGAGTGGTTCGGGATGACGCGCAGCAGCGTTCCCACCGGCACCGCCGACTGCGTGGCGACCTTGCCGTGCTCCTGCGAGAGCGCCACGATGCGCATCGGGAGCGGGCGCAGCTCGAGGTCGCACACGATGCCATACCCGAAGCCGGGCTGGAGGTGCTCGGGACTGAGGTCTTTCGACAGCGCGAGAGCCCCCGCATCGATGATCAGCGCGCCCCGCTCCGGATAGGAGCCGACCACGGTGGTGAGCACGGAGACTCCGCAATCAGCGGGCGTGCAGGATCCGATGGTGGTCTGGAAAGCGTCGAAGAAGACGTAGTTGCCGGGGCGCACTTCTTCGCATTCGGTGAAGCGTTCGCAGACCGATGCGGTCGGCGTCGAGCCGACGCTTCGGAATGCGTCATGGACTCCCTCCACGGAGAGAAGCGCTCGAAACCGCGACAGACACTCCCCCTCCTCCGCCGCCACCCGCTGGATGTCTTCCGCGTTGCGCGCGTCATAGGAGTGCCCGGCATGGGAGAGCAGCCCCTGGAATCGCGCACGCGAAGAGCGCGCGAGTGCGACCGCGAGTCGCACGCTGCCGGGACTGTCGGGATCCACACCGGCCCGGTGATAGCCGCAGTCCACCTTCAGAAAGACATCGAAGACGTAGTCGAACGACTCTACCGCCCGTAGCGCGAGCTCGGAATCAATGAGGATTCCCAGACGGTCGATCCGCTGCGCAAGCTCCGCGGCGCGCGCGAGTTTCTCCGGCGCGATCGGCACGGCATAGGTGATGTCGCGGAATCCATCCCGCGCGAACGCCTCCCCTTCGGCAAGCGTCGACACGGTAATGGGACCGGCCACGCCCGCGTGCTGCAGCCGCCCGATCTCCACACTCTTGTGCGTCTTCACGTGCGGTCGAAAGAGCACGCCGGAAGCGAGCGCCTTGTCGCGCATGCGCGTGCAATTGCGCTCCACGACGGTCCGGTCCACGAGGAAAGCGGGAGTGGCGATCTCGGTTAGCATTCGAAGCGTTGTGCGGAAGATACTCCACATCGACATGGACGCTTTCTATGCGTCCGTCGAGCAGCGTGATGATCCGTCGTTGAAGGGCAGGCCGGTCATCGTGGGCTGGCCCGGGGCGCGCAGCGTCGTCTGCGCAGCGTCGTACGAGGCGCGCACCTTCGGCGTCTT
Organism: Acidobacteriota bacterium; assembly: GCA_031388865.1. Classification (GTDB taxonomy): domain Bacteria; phylum Acidobacteriota; class Thermoanaerobaculia; order Gp7-AA8; family Gp7-AA8; genus QHVT01. Next base: position 2,158 of record JANMSA010000755.1, read on the forward strand.
CTCGGCGATGCCCGCGTCGCGCGCCAAACGTCTCTGCCCCTCCGGCGTTTGGCTTCCTCCAGACTTCGAGCGCTATCGCGCCGTGTCCCACGCCATCCGCGAGATCTTCGAGCGCCACACTCCACTGGTGGAGCCGCTGTCGCTCGACGAGGCCTACCTCGACGTCACTCAGGAGCTCACGGGAATCCCCACCGCCACGGAGACAGCGGAGGCGATCCGGCGCGAAATTCGCGACGAGACGCACCTGACCGCGTCCGCGGGCGTCGCACCGAACAAGTTTCTGGCGAAGATCGCCTCCGACTGGCGTAAGCCCGACGGTCTGTTCGTCATCCGGCCCCACCAGGTGGAGCGCTTCCTCGTCGGTCTGCCGGTGCGCAAGATTCCAGGCGTCGGAAAGGCCACGGAGGCGCTGCTCCAGGAGATGAGCATCTCCACGGTGGGCGACCTGCATCAGTTCGACGAGGCTGCGCTCATCGCCCGTTTCGGCAAGTGGGGCACTCGCCTCTACCAGCTCGCGCGTGGGATCGACGAGAGTCCGGTCCAGCCCTCGCGCAAACGCAAGTCGTGGTCGAGTGAGAACACGTTCGCCGAGGATGTGACGCGCGAAGAAGCGGCGGCGTGGATCCGCGAACAGTCGCACAAACTGTGGGAGTCGCTCGTGCAGCGCTCCATGCAGGGACGAACCGTCACCGTGAAACTGCGCACACCCGATTTCCAGACTGCGACCCGCCAGCTCAGCCCACCGGAGCTTCCTGCCAGCGGCGACGACATCGCCCGCATCGCCGTGAGCCTGCTCGAGCGTTTTCCTTTCGCCCCCGAGGCAAAGTTCCGGCTGGTGGGAGTGGGCCTCTCGAACTTTCTGGATGAAGAGGAGGAGTCGGCTGCGGCATCGGAGCCGTCGCTCTTTGCGGAGTGACCGAATCGAGTCATGGCTCTTCGATCGGGGCGGGCGAACATACAATGGGTTCCGCATGGTCCCGTTCCTTCGGCGTGTCCGTCAGCATGCGATGGTCGCCCTGGCGGCCACCCTGCTCACGGCTTGCGGCACTGCGCAAGCGCTTCGATGCACGACCGCTAGCGAACAGCGGCCGCCCCGCAACTTCGGGAGCGTCCTTGCCACTGCCGGCGGACAGACGACGATTTTCCGGGGAGGCCAGCCGGAGACGTGCGGCGAGCTCGAGTACCTGCGCTCCATTGGCGTGAAGAGCATCCTCAAACTGAACGATCGAGGCCTGCCGATGGACGCCGACGAGAAGGCCCGCGCCACCGCACTCGGATTCCGGGTGCAGTCGTTTGCTTTCAATGCCGCGACCATCGGGAGCGCCCCAACGTGCGGTCCGGTGCGAGAGGCGCTCGCGTTTGCCAGAGACCGAGGCAACTGGCCGGTCTTCGTTCATTGCACAGCGGGCAAGGATCGCACCGGGTACATCGTGGGCCTGTTCGAGAAACTGGTACTGGGGAGATCGGCCGATGCCGTTCTGGGAGAGCTCCACCGCTATGGCCACACCGGCATCCGGTCGATTCTATTCGGACAGATCGATCGCGAGCTGGCCAGCCCGGCCCCAGTCTGTTCCCGGTAGCGGCTCGATGATTCGTGACGCGGGCACTCTTCGCTCACCAACTCCGCGACTCGCCACCTCCTCATTCCTCGTAGAATGCGCGCCGCCATGACGATGCAACCCATCACTGTCACTCAATACGGCATCGGACCGATCGGCGCGGAAATCGCCCGGCTGCTCTTCACCAAACCATGGATCAGGATCGTCGGCGCCGTCGACATCGATCCCGCCAAGACCGGCAAGGACCTCGGCGAAGTCATCGGGTTGGGGCGCAATATCGGGGTCCCGGTCACGCGGGAAGTGCAGGCCAGGGCGGACGTGGTCTGCCACTCCACGGGCTCCCGTCTCCGCGACGTTGCCGGGCAGCTCGAAGCGCTCCTCTCCGGAGGCTCGCATGTGGTGTCGACGTGCGAGGAGCTCTCTTTCCCGCTGGACACCAGGATCCGCGAGCAGCTGGACGGCGTTGCGCGCGCGGCCAACGTGGCGCTGCTCGGCACCGGCGTCAACCCCGGCTTCGTCATGGACAAACTTCCTCTCACCATCACCTCGGTCTGCCAGGAGGTGACGTCGGTGGAGATCATCCGCATCCAGAACGCCTCCACGCGCCGTGAGCCGCTGCAGCGCAAGGTGGGCGCAGGAATGACGGTTGAAGAGTTCCGGGAAGCTGTCGGCGCAGGCCGCATCAAGCACATGGGCCTCCGGGAGTCGCTGATGATGGTCGGCAACGGCCTGGGCGTTCCCTTCGAGCATGTGACGGACGAGAAGATCGAACCGATCGTGGCCGAGCGTGAGGTCGTCACCCAGTACCTGCGCGTCGCACCGGGCCAGGTCGCGGGAGTGCATCAGACCATCTACGGAACCGGAAGGATCAACGTGAGCCTGGAACTGCGGATGTACGTCGGCGCAGAAGACTTCGCCGCCGACCGGGTGATCGTGCGAGGCGTTCCCGACGTGGAGATGGTGATCAAAGACGGCGTCCACGGCGACCGCGCCACGGCGGCCATGGTGGTGAACTCCATCCCCCGGATCATGCAGGCGCGTCCGGGCGTGATCACGATGGACGACATCCCCATCAGCTTCCGCTGAGTGGCTGGCGGGGGGAACCCACGATGAGCAGGCAGTACGCGGTAGGCAGGAGGGACGCCGGCCGATGGCGGGCAAGCGTTGTCAGTTGTCGGTTGTCTGTGATTCCCCAGCTGACGGTCACGCGTTCGTGAGAGTGCCAGGAAACCGCCGATGTAACAGCGACGTCTGAGAGTTCAGAGCGAGAAGTCTCAGACAACCGACAACTGACAACCGACAACCAACTCAACGCTTCTTCTGCATGTGAGCGATGACGCTCTTGCTCACTCCAGCTTTGGACAGCGCGATCAAGCCTGCCGGCGTGACGTCGAACTGGGTCTGCGCAGCGCCGTTGATGGCCAGGATGATGTTCTCGTCGGAAAGTCCGGCTCTGGCGAGGTCGATCACGGTCTGGTTCTTCATCCCGGAAGACCCGGCCGTCTTCGGACCGGCGATGGGCGTTGCGCTGGCCACGCGCACCGCGGTCCCGCCGGCGCCGCTCCAGCTCTCGAAGCGCGCCACGGACTCCGTCGCGCGCGTGACCGGCGAGCCGATGCTGTTCGCCGCAAGAAGGCTGGTGTAGCCGGAGCGGAACAGCTCCTCGCCTGGGTTGAGCGCCGTCGCGGTCTGGTAGTGACTCTGCGCCGCGCGCAGTAGATCCAATGCCTGCGCCCGTTCCTTCGTGTACGCGAGCGCCTCCTTGGCGACTGCCAGCGCGTACTGGCGGAACGCCTCATCCTTCTGATTCTTCTTCGCGGGCATCGCTTCCACTGCGGCCTGGTAACGGTCCCACTCCCCGCTTTCCGCGAGCGGGATCAGCGGCTCGAAGCTGGCGCGGGGCACCAGCACGCTGACGCGCTCCTGCGTGGGCACGATCTGCGCTGCAATCTTCTTCGCCGCGCGCTTCAGAAGAGTATCCTCGAGGGTGCTCGGCGACGGGGCGCTGTCATAGTCGCCGTACGTCTCGCGGAACGTTTCATCGACGCTTCCGGCGGCGACGTCCTTCTTCTTTGCGGAAATGTCGAACGTGCCGCTCAGCCTCGCGTCGAGGACTTTGCGCTGCTTCTGCACGGCGACACTCGTGTACACCGGCTTCGACTCCCACTTCTTCTTGGACTCGCTCCACTCCTGTTTGGTGCCGGTCTGCCGGCGCTCGTAGTCGGTGTAGGTCTCGAAGGTCTCGTGCGATTCGAGCCGGTCGATGGCCACCTCCAGGATGACCTCCGGCTTCCCGCCATCGGCCAGCGTGCCGGCGCCGCTGAGGATGTGCTCACCGATGTAGCGGCTCAGTGTGCGCGCGTCGTCTTCATCGGCCCCGCGCTCCGCCGTCACGATGAGATCGACGCGACGCGCGCCGGCATTCGTCAAAGGCGGGATGGTGCGGGTGATGTCGACCGCTTTCTTCTTGAACCCGAATCCCTCACGCGCGTCGCCGGTCACGGCGAAGCCAAGCAGCAGAAGAGCGGGCAGCAGTCGCTTCATGAACGGCGATGGTACCGCCACAACAGCATCGCCACCAAGCCGAAGGCCAGCCACAGGACGATCCACGCAACGTGCGCCGACTCCAGCCAGTTCCAGCCCGCCAGCGTGAACGCCCACAGTCCATAGACGAGCAGAAACACCCGCCGGTGCCGCGCGTCGTCCTCCACGCCCGCGGCGATGCTCGCGCCGAGGATGAGCGTGGGGATGAAACCGAGGAGGATGTTGAGGAGAGTGGTCAAGGTTCGAGTCTTCGAGTCTACGAGCCTTCAAGTCTTCAAGTCTACGAGTCTTCGAGGAGCCAAGTCTATGAGAGGTTGGAGAGAAAAAAGTAAAATCAGGTAAGTTATCCAAACGAAATATCAACAACAAGGGCTATAATAAATACCTGAAGATAGAAGGTGAAGCCACTATCAGTATTGACTACGACAAGTATAAGGAAGATGATATTTGGGATGGACTCAAAGGGTACAGAACAAATACCACATTATCAAAAGAAGAAGTAATAAAGCAATACTATCAATTGTGGGCAATAGAGAAAACCTTTAGAATATCAAAAACAGATATAGAAATAC
>JANMSA010000764.1:0-15390 GCA_031388865.1 Acidobacteriota bacterium
GCCGGTGGCGAGAGCAAAGCGAGCGACCACAGGACTGCGTCGGCACTGGAGATCGACCCTGAAAGGGTCGCGTACCGGTTCGCATTCGGAAGCGGATCGCCAGCTCCTCCGCGACCCCTGCCGGGGTCGACATCATCACGGGTTGTATGGACCGGTGGTCGCTCGTTTCCCGCGCACCACCGGCTACCCTACGGGCCGCCTCCAGCGGCCACCGCCTAGGCGTCACCCTTTCGGGTTTTTGGCTGGGTCAGTGGTGCCTCAGTGGATTGCATGCCGGCGAGAATGCCTCGAAAGTCCTCCAGGACGGCCCCCACGTGCACTCCTTTCGAAGAAAGCTGATAGTCGCGCACCGTCTGTTCGTGCACGCTCGTTCGCTTCTTCAACATGGAGATCGCGCGCCGGAAAGAACCGCGTGTTTCGTAGTACCGCAGCAGAATGACGGCATCGGCGAGGTAGCTGACATCGACCGGCGAGGACACGTGACCGAGTGCTCCATGCTGCGACACGATGAGAATCGTCGTCACGGCAGCGTCGGTGAGATAGCTGAGGAGCTCGTGCAGGTGGAGTGTCAGAGAGTGCTCCTCCGGCATGGCGTTGAAGTAGCCATTCAGGCTGTCGATGACGATGATCGAGCCTTCGTCCTCTTCCACGACCGTGCGCACGAGGTAGGCGAACTCGCCTGCCGACATCTCCGCCGGATCGATCTGGTGAACGACGACGTGGCCGGCCTCGATGAGCTTTGCCAGGTCGAAACCGAGCGACGCCGCCCGTTTGAGAAAGACCGTGCGATGTTCCTCGAAAATGAAGAACACCACCCGCTCCCCTCCGGAAGCCGCTGCGGTCGAGAATTGCATCGCCAGCGAAGACTTGCCCACGCCGGCCGGCCCCATGATCATCGTCGTCGACCCGCGCTCCAGTCCGCCCCCGACGAGCGCGTCGATCTCGGTGATGCCGCTTTGAATCACGCCGGCCTCGCGGCTGACCACGTGCTGTCCCGCGCTGAGGCGCGGAAAAACGACGAGTCCCCCCTTCTCGATGGTGAAGTCGTGATAGCCGCCGCGGAAACTGACGCCGCGCATCTTCACGACCTGGAGACTCCGTCTTGCGTTTCCGTACGTCGGCGCCGTGACTCCCAGCGTGATGACCCCCTCGGCCAGTCCCTGCACTTCCGAATCGCGCGCTGCAACGGTCCGGTCGTCGAGGACGAGCGCCGTGATGCTCCGGTCGCGAAAGAAGTCCTTCAGTGCCAGGAGCTGCTTTCGATAGCGCAATGAGCTTTCCGACAACAGCCGGATCTCCCCAAGCGAATCGATCACCACCCTGTCGGGATGGCGCTCGTCGATGACGTCGAGGATGGCGCGCACCGTCTTCGCGAGCTCGATCTCTGCCGGCCGGAAGATGGTGGTGTTCGGCGCGTCCTCGGTCCGAAACTGTTCATAGATATCGATGCCGCTGATGTCCCAGCCGTGAGAGCGTGCCACGCGCTCCAGATCACGCTTCGACGCGGAAAGCGTCACATAGAGTGCTTTCTCACCGCGGCGCACACCCTCGAGGAGGAACTGAAAGGAGAGTGTCGTCTTCCCTGCACCCGGATCCCCCTGGATGAAATACATCTGATGCTTCGGAAGGCCGCCACGCAGGACCTCATCGAGCCCAGCAATTCCCGTGGCTGCTTTCTCGTCCGTGAACTGTTCCTTTTCGGTCAACGCCAACACCTCGCTGGGGAACGTCTGTGCAACTTGTTCGCCGTGACGAGAGTATGCCCCTCCGCTTGTGTGAAGAGCACGACTGGAGCCGGGCCGCTGACTTCGTCAAGCTCTGCCGCGAGGGACTGAACCCCCGTCTTGTGAGAGCAACTCGAAATCATCGAAGTCCTGTTCGATGACGCTGCGAATCGCTTCATCGACGAATCTCGCGGTTGAAGACGGGGATGAGAACGGTAATCTTCGGATTCATGAATGCGTCATCGCCTCCGCCACCTCGCTCTGCTCGCGCCACATTCGGCGCGGAGAGACCGCCACGCGCGAGGAGCTCGGTGTGCGTGCCGGGTGTCGATGATCTGGCCGCGCTCGAGCGCTGCGAACACGACGTTGGTGGAGGTGCTCGTCAAGGCGGATCGGGCGAGTACGTGGTGGCGGGTGGCGGTGAAGATTGGCTGGGAGACAGGGAGTCGAACCCCGATTGAGCGGTTCAGAGCCGCTTGTCCTACCATTGAACGATCTCCCAGAACTGGCAGGGCGTGGATGCTACATGGCGCCTAACGCCACGGTCAAGGCGCTCATTCACGAGCGAAACGGGCCTCGGCGTGTCACAATCGACGCCGGGAGAACGACATGCTGCCCGAGGTTTTCGAGTGCCCGCAGTGCCAGCGCCAGTTTGTCGTCGAACTGGTGGAATCGGCCACGGAGCAGTCGATCCACTGCCCCCAGTGCAAGCGCTACCTCGGCGAGAAAGACCTTCACTTCGTCATCGTCACCGAGATCGAAGAGCTTCAGGAACGTCTCCAGTTCGAGCGCGACCGCCTCGAGCGCGATCAGGCGGTCTACTCCATGACCGAGTGCGATGCTGAGCTCAAGACCTACGGCAACGAGCTCCACAAGGTCGTGAACATCCTGCGCAAGACTCTGGCGGACCTCGAGGCGCTGAAGTCGACGTACCGGTGAGAACGCTTCCACTCGACGGGATCCTCGTCGCGGACTTTTCGCGTGTCCTGGCCGGCCCGCTCTGCACCCAGCTTCTCGCCGATGAAGGCGCACGCGTGATCAAAGTCGAAGAGCCGCAGCGAGGAGACGAGACGCGGCGCTGGGGACCCCCGTTTGTTGACGACGGCAGGGGCGACTTCAGCACCTACTTCCTCTCCGTGAACCGCAACAAAGAGTCGCTCGCGATCGATCTGCGTAGCGAGGAAGGGCGCGCGCTCGCACAAGCGCTCATCGCTCGCGCGGATGTGGTCATCGACAACTTCCTCCCGGCACAACGCCTGGCCCTCGGTCTCGGGGACGTGCCCGGTACGAAGATCCACTGCTCGATCACGGGCTTCGATGGAGACACTCCGGAAGCATCCACGCCCGGCTACGATCTTCTCGCGCAGGCGGGCGCGGGACTGATGTCCATCACCGGGACGCCGGATGGCGAGCCAGCGAAGATGGGCGTGGCAGTGGCCGACGTTCTCACGGGGCACTATGCGCATGGTGCGATCTGCGCCGCGCTCGTAGCCCGTGCTCGCACGGGCCGCGGCGCGCGGCTGGAGGTATCGCTGTTCGGTGCTGCGATCGCGTCGCTCGTCAGTGTGGCGCAGTCGGCGTTGTCGACTGGCGTCGAGGCGAAGCGCTACGGAAACGCACACCCTTCCATCGTCCCCTACCAGCTCTTTCACGGAAGTGATCGCACCTTCGCGGTCGGCGCCGGTACGGACCGGCACTACCGGATGCTCTGCGAGCGAGTGATCGAGAGGCCGGAGCTTGCGACGGAGGACCGCTTCGCAACCAACAGCGCGCGCGTCACGAACCGGGGAAGCCTCGTGCCGCTGCTGGAAACGATCTTCCGGACGAGAACCGCCGACGAGTGGGTTTCGCGATGCCGTGACGCGGCGGTTCCCGCGTCCCTGGTGCGCGGTGTCCTGGAAGCGTTGCGCAGCGAAGAAGCGAAGCCTCACTTGTCTACGCAAGCAGGCTACGAGACGGTCGCGTATCCCGTCCGCTTCGATGGCGAGCGTCTGCCGGTGCGGACGGCGCCACCGCGGCTCGGCGAGCACACCGTAGTGCTCCAGCGCGAGCTCACCGATAAGCCAACATGAACAGCAGCAGGCAGCAGCCGAACACGAAGACCAAGACTCCGGCGATCAGCGCAATGTGCGATGCCTTACCGGCCTTGACCCCGCCGAATGCGCGAAACGCAAAAAAGAGCAGCAGGGTTCCGATGCCGGCGATGAGACTCCCTGCCGCCAGGACGATGATCAATGCCCGCTGAAACTCAGCATCCACCCGTAGAACTTAGCATGCGCCGCTTCTCCGCGGCCGTGTTCGACTTCGACGAGACGATCATCGACCTCGAGCCGCAGCACACGAAGGCGCATGTCGCGCTCTGCCGCGAGTACGGGTCCGACTACGCCGCCATGCCGGAGAGCTTCCGGCTTGGTTCGGGCCGCAGGATCATCGATGACATCCGCGAGATGAGTGCGCATTTCGAGTGGAGCACGCCAGAAGAAGAACTGTTCGCGCGACGGCAGGCGCATTTCGACGCCATCTGTCGCGCCGCGGACCTCGCCCCGATGGATGGCGTCCGGGAGATGATCTCTCGGCTGCAGGAGCTCGGCCTGAGGATGGCCATCGCCTCTTCCGCCGTGGCCGCCTCAATCGACGCAATCCTGGGGCGCCTCGGCCTCCGCGACGCGTTCTCGCTCATCGTCGACGGCAGTGAAGTCGCGAACGGCAAGCCCGATCCGGAAGCGTATCTGGTCACCGCGCGGAAGCTCGGCCTCGCTCCCGAACGGTGCGTCGTTTTCGAGGATTCGCATGTTGGTGTCATCGCGGCGAAGCGCGCCGGGATGTTCTGCGTGGCGGTGAGGAATCCGCGCGCGCAGATCCATCAGGATCTGGCCGCGGCGGACGTACTCGTTGCAAGCATGAACGACGTCAGGGTGCAGTGATGGACAGGTCTGCAACGAGCCGGATCAGAATGCGTCCTTCGTCATCGCTGGCCTCATAGGCACGGCAGAGCGAATCGAGCTCCGCCTCGTCTTCCCAGGCTGGGACGGTAAACCCATCGTCCGGCTGTCGCTTCGATTCGGTGGGAACGCGCCACCATCGCGACTCCTTGAGGCGATAGCTCACCAGGCCACGAGTGCGTTTCTGTCGCGCGGCGCCGAGGGTGGAAAGAAAAGTGGCGCCGGCGGCGGTGGGCTCACCGGCCGCGTTCGCGCGCTGCGCTTCGACGATCCGTCCGACGAACGTCATCAGCAAGTGGTGCAGCCGTGCCGCGGATTCGCCGACGGCCTCGACGAACTGCACTCCCGTGTGCGACACGATGTTCTTTCCGTCGCCTCCCGGATCGCGTTCCACCGTGGTGCGCACGACCTCGCAGAGGAACGTGATGTCTTCCGACTGCCACCGGAACGTGAGCTGGAACCGCTGCCCGGACTGCACTGCGCCGTAGTGCTCCAGCATTGCGCCGGCCATGCCGATGTCGAGGATCAGCGAGTTGGTGCCGTCCATCGACCCGAGGATCGGTTTGGACAGCTTGAGGCGCTGGACCTCGCGCCGGTCGGGGGATGGGGTGGCGGGTAGCATGGCGGGAAGATATCTCGATTGGCGGTTGGCGGGACGCTACCACGCAGAGTGGCAACTCAATCGTTGTTCACCGTCACTCGCGCGTCACTCGTCCCGGCGGCGCGTTGCAATTGCCGGCGTGATCGCCACGCCGACCGACTTCTTGCCCACAGCACGTGCACCACACAGGTGTAGGGGAGCCTTCGACGTCCTCCGCCGAGGAGTCCAGGCTTCGGCGACTCGAACGACAGCAGTTGCAGACCCGCCAACCGCCAAACTGCCAACCGAAATCAGCGGCCGCATGCAATGCTGGTAAGCACTTTGCTCACAATGGATCATCGGTGTTGAAGCCTTCGACAGCAGCGGACCGGCGCAGTGTGTGGCGCGTCGGGCCGGAGAGTACCTGGACGACGATCCTTCCTGTCGTATTCATCATCGCCTCTTTGCTTTCGCTGGTCATTCTGCCAGTCGTGGTCTCGCGCAAGACGTCCCGGATGCGTGAGCAGATCGTGCGCGTGGCCGAGCCGGCGCGCCGTTCCGTAAACCAGATTCAGAGTGATCTTTCCGGCGAGCTCGACAAGATCATCGCCTGGCAGGTGACCGGGCAGGAGAATTATCGCCGCGAGTATTTCGAGCTCGTCAACCGTCAGGAAGCGAACCGTCGCATCCTGGACAAGCTCCTCCCGCAGCTCGACGAAGACCTCGGGGCCGACCTGCGAGCGTTGTTCGTGCAGGCCAGCCGTTGGCACGCGAGTGTGGGGCGTGGCGAGATCATGGCCCGTGCTCTACCGGGGGAAGTGTTGCTCGCGCGCCTGTACGAGAACCACCCCGCGTACGAGAAGTCGCTCGTCGCGTGCTCGGAGCTGGAGGTCGAGTTGCAGACCGTCATCGAGTCGCGCATCCAGGAGATCCGCGACGCCGAGCGGCTCGACTTCTGGCTCACGATCGTGTTGGCCATGCTGGCGTTGACGTCGGCGCTTCTGGTGGCCGGGCTGGGCCGGCAGATGCGCCTTCTCGCTCGTGAGGCGATGCGCCGGCGACTCGAAGCGGAGCGTGAGGCGGCGGAAGCGCAGACTGCGCGCGGGGCCGCGGAAAGGGAAGAGCGCCGCACGGCCTTCCTCAACGCCGCCGGACAAGAGCTCGCCGCTTCGCTCGACTATCAGGAGACGATCGACGCACTCGCGCGTCTGATCGTCCCCAACCTCGCCGAGATGGCCATCGTTGACGTCGCGGAGCCGGAAAGCACGCACTTTCGACGCGCGGCTGTCGTGCACCGCAACCCTGAGGACCTGGCGCGCTATGCCGCGCAGGTGGGAGCGCTGCTGACGGAAGTTCCGGAGGCACTCGTGCGCGTCATGCAGTCCGGTGAGGCGGAACTGGTGGGCTCCTCGTCCGCGCTCTATCACTACGTCACAGGAGAAGAGGATGTTGCGGGCCGCACGCTCATCTTCATGCCGCTCGTCAGCCGCGGTCAGCCGATCGGTCTCGCTGCCGCGGTGTCGCCCGCAGCGAAGCCGTTTACGCGTCACGACCTGTCGCTGTTTGGAGAGCTCGCACGGCGTGCGTCGCTGGCGGCCGACAACGCGCGGCTGTATCTGGAGTCGCAGCAGGCGGTGCGCACACGTGACGAAGTGCTGGCCATCGTTTCCCACGATCTCCGCAATCCGCTCAGCGCGGTCAGCCTTGGAGCATCGCTGCTGAAGATGACCGAGACGCTCTCGAACGAGGATCTCGAACAGGTCGAGGTCATCGAAGCGGCGGCCCGGCGCATGAACCGCCTCATCGCGGATCTGCTCGACGTGACGCGGCTCGAGGGAGGCAAGCGGTTGCCGATCCAGCCCGCGCCACTCGATCCCTCGGAGCTGCTGCGCGAGGCCGAGGAGCTGTTCCGCTCGCAGGCTGGAGCGGCCTCTATCAGCATCGACTGCGATCCGGTGGAGTCTCTGCCGCTGGTCTATGCCGATCGCCATCGCGTGATGCAGGTCATGTCGAACCTCATGGGCAACGCGCTCAAGTTCACGCCTGGAGGCGGGTCCATCATCGTGCGCGCGACCCCGAAGGGGGGGGTGGTCGTATTCTCGATCAGCGATACCGGTTCAGGAATCCCGAAAGAGAACTTGAACGACATCTTCAGCCCGTACTGGCAGGCCAAACGTGCGGAGCGCCTGGGCGCCGGTCTGGGCCTGGCAATCGCGAAAGGGATTGTCGAGGCACACGGCGGAAGGATCTGGGTGGAGAGCGAGCCGGGTCGCGGCACGGACTTTTACTTCACGCTTCCGGTCGACACCGGGCTCACGACCGCGGAGGAATCTGCAGAGCGTCGCTGACACTCAACTCGGCGAACATCCGGATGAGCTGGCGGCCATCTTCGTCCGAGGCTTCGTACACTTCGCAGAGGTTCTGCATCTCGATTGCGTCTTCCTGACGGGCGACGGTAAACCCGGTCGCGGGCTGCTCGGGAAGGAACACATTCCGTTTGCGCCAAACGCCGTTCTCCATGCGGAAAGAGTGAAAGTGCGCGTCCTTGCCACGAACCGTCTTGTCGCCATCCACGCCGCGAATGCAGAGGCGTGTCGCCGAAGCGTCGTACCTTTGCTGGAGCGCCAGATTGACGAGTTGCGCGAGCATGTCCCGCAGCTGGTCGCCGGATTCTCCGATCGCAGCGAGAAACCGCAGTCCAGAGACGAAGCCCGTTTCGCCCGGAATCGTGCGGATGACGTCGCAGCGCATCCCGACCTCTTTCTCCCCGAAGGAGAAGCGCAACTCGCCGAGCGGCTCGGAGATGGGTTCAAGGTGCTCGATGCGCGCGCCGAGGATGCCGATCTCGACGACCGAGACTGCAGCGGGGCCGAACTTGCCGGCGATCGGGGAATCGAGAGGAAGCCGCTGGAACTCCCGCCGCTCCGGACCATGCGTGCTCATGCGGCGGATATTAACCGAGAAGCTGGCTCTCGCTGGTCGGAACAGGGGAGCCGGTTCGGTTCAACCAAGCCTCAACCGGGAGCGCACGCCGGAGGCGTGATGGCGAAGAGCCGGTGGTAGCGCGCGAAGCGATCGGGAGGCAACCCGCGCGATCAGTGCGCGGCGTGCGTCACGCGTACCGAGGCGATGTAGGAGTTGCGGAGGTTCTCGCGATAGCGGCGCGTGCGGCGGTTCACGCGGGAGACGTAGTTGCGCGTCTCGGGGAAAGGAGGGATCCCGCCAAAACGCGCCACGTTTCCTTCGCCGGCGTTGTAGGCGGCCAAGGCCACCGCCTCGTCATCGAAACGGTCCAGCAGATAGCGGTAGTACTTCGTGCCTGCCGCTATGTTCTTCTGAGGATCGAAGGGGTCGTCGATGCCGAGGATCCGGGCGGTGCTGGGGATGATCTGCATCAGCCCCTGAGCGCTCTTGTGCGAGACCAGGCGTGGTCGAAAGTCGGACTCGGTCTGCACGATGGCGGCGACCAGCTCCGGAGGGAGATTGTTCCTGCGCGCCTCGCGATAGATGATCGCTCCGAAGGGAACGTTCGAACGGAAGTAGCTCTCTTTGAAGACTTCCAATCCGAGATGGCGCGCGGGAGCGAGGAACTGCTCTTTCATCGCGTCCGTGGTGAAGATCGGCAAGGCCGGGGCAGGGGTGGCCTGCTGTTCGCGCGGCGTTGGTTGCATCATGCGCAGATCAATCTTCGACGTCGCGGACGAGATGTCCACCACCGCGAGAGCCAGCGGGATGCTCACCATCACGGCGGCGCCCCGCGCGACCACGCGCAACGCACTTCTCCAGATACCTGCGCCAGGGCTGTGGGCCTGACAGGAACAGACAACGCGCCAGTCCCGACCTCCCCGCCATTGCGGAACTTTCTGTTCACGTTTTTTAGGCATCTTCAGAGAGCAGCAACGGCAAAAGGTGGACCATCCTCGTAAATCCATGCCGCAAAGTCTTTTACGCGCGACCTGTCAGGGACCGCTGGTCGTTGTATCTGTGGTTTCGGTGCCGGTCGCCGGCTCTTCCTGCGGAGCCGTTTCCGTGAACGGGTCCGTGGTTTCCGTCGTCTCGGTGATGGAGGCAGGATCGAGCGCCGGTTCCGTGGTCGGGGTGTCGGTGTCGGTGCCCGAGTCCTGTCCTGGTTCTACCGTCGGGGGAGTCTGAGGCTCCTGCTTCTTCTCCGTGAGCACCTGCGTTTCAATGAGGTGACCCCAGCGCCGCATACGAGAGAGGATGGTCCGCTGGCGCGAGCGCAGACGCTTGTTCGGCTTGCTCGGATTCATCACCCGCGGATTCGGCAGTGCGCCAGCCAGGAGCGCCGCTTCACTCGCCGTCAGCGATGACGCGGGCTTGTCGAAGTGATGCCGCGCCCCTGCCTCGGCGCCATACACGCGCTCGCCGAGCTCCACCACGTTGAGGTAGATCTCCAGGATGCGCTTCTTCGACAGGTGCTTTTCGAGCGACCGGGCCAGGAAGTACTCGCGCAATTTGCGGAGCGGATTGCGCGACGGCGAGAGGTAGAGGTTCTTGGCCAGCTGTTGTGTGATCGTCGACCCGCCGTGCGTGATGCGTCCGCGCTTCCAGTTGCGCTCGAACGCTTCCTTCATCGCCTTCACGTCCACGCCTTCATGGTCGTAGAACGAGCTGTCCTCCGCCACGAGCACCGCGCGCCGCAGGTTCGGCGCGATCCTGTCGTACGAGACCCAGGTCCATTCGAGGTCGTCGCTCTTGCCCTGGTCGCGCAGATTTTCCTTGCGATGCTCCATGAAGGCGGTGCTCGCGGGGCGCTCTCTGGCCAGTCTGGCCACGTCCGGAAACGTGATCCACTCGAAGGCCAGCCAGCCCGCGAGCGCAAGGACCACAAAGAGCGCGATGCGTTTCAGCAATGCATCAAGGATAGAGGTTTTTGGCTGCTCGGCTCCATCGAAATGCGTGCATTTCTGGTCACTCTCATGTTCGTTTGGGCAGTGGCCGCGGAAGCTTGCACAACCTTATGTGCACGCGGGCTGTTCGGGCCGCAACTCCGACTTCGAGGCTCACCGTGCGCAAACCCGCATCAACGTCGGGCGTTTCTTGGAAGCGTCGGGTCATACTTCTAATGACACGACTGTCGTCTGCTCGAGGGCGCCCCCTCATCCGCCTCCGGCACCTTCTCCCCCGTGCGCGGGGGAGAAGGCTCTCGAGGGGAGGTTCTGCGCGAATTGTCCATCGCCCGCTCCCCTGGAAGAACAAACATCGAGAGCCTTCTCCCCTCCGCAGAGGGAAGAAGGTGCCGAAGGCGGATGAGGGGTCGCTCCCGCCGGCTGCGCACCGCGCGTCATCACCACTTCCACGGCAGTCCCCTGCCACTCGACCGCTCGGGATGACAGCCGCGCTCTCAATGCCTTTGAATTTCTCGATGGTGAAGCGTCTTTCTTCTGCCAGAGAATCGCTTCCGCCACACGCCAAACGAGATCAGCGCCAGGAGCGTGACCGCTGTGACATTGCGTCCGCGCGTGAAAGCCTCGGGCTGAAACACGACGCGCACGTGATGCTTCCCCTGAGGCACGTACACCCCGATGAATGCATGATTCGCGTACTGCGTATCGATCCGCTTCCCATCGACATACGCACGCCACCCGGGCCACCTGGAATCGGAGATGACCACCCAGGACGGCACGTCCAGGACGACGTCGATGTCGTACTCCTGTGCCCTCCTGCGGACGTTCAGCGTGCCCGGGCCATTCGCAATCTCGTGCGGCTTGTAATGCGACGCAGTGATCCAGGTGGTCTCTCCGAAATCGGCTGTGAGCTTCATTCCGCGCAGGACGGCGTTGTCATTCTGTTCGTAACGGATGCGGCGGGGGATGAACACACGCGGCATCACGCGTGTGTTCTCGAAGAGCCGGCTCTTACGATCCTCGAGCACCAGCTTCCACTGTTCGCTGGGCTGGGCGTCGAGCGATCCGATCGCATACTTCACGTTCAGGAACGAGAGGAAGGACCGCTCCTTGTCTTCGATGATGTTGAAGGAGACCGGCTGCTGACGCGACCAGAGCGGATACGTTTCGTGGAGCCGCTGAAACGTCATGGCCTCGTAACCGCGCGCGTCTTCCAGTCCGTAGAGCGCGGCGGTATCCGGAATGAGCGCGTAATAGAGACCGACGACTCGGAAAGGGGTGGCGGCATCGTTCTGGATGTACCGAAGGATCGGTACTCGGGGATAGAACGCCTTTTCGGGCAGCGTTGGATAGATCGCTCCGTCCTCCACGACGCGCTGCGCGAGAATGAGCGCAAGAACGACCGGGATGGCGTAGCGCGGTTTCACGCGCAGCGCGAGCATCACGGCCAGGATTGCCAGCGGCAAGACCTCCGCGACGGTCGATGTCGCGATGAGCGCAGGGTCCGTGCCCGCCCGGATCTCGGAGTCGCGCAGCATGGTCGTGCCGATCGCGAGGAGGATCGCCAGACCGAGAACGACCAACGGAGGGGCGAGCCACAGCCAGCCGGCAGCATTGGAGTTTTGTTCCGGCCAGGCATCCATCGCCAACGCTGCGAGCACGCACAAGGCGAAAACGGCCGCGAATCCGAGCCGCTCATTGAGCGCGATGTTGAAGAGCGGGAGGGCATGCAGCAGATCGCCGATAGGAAACGCATTCAACCCCGCGCAGGCCATGACGGCGAACAAGCCGAAGAAGAACCAGGTGTCGCGGCGCTTGTGCGCGAGAACGAGAGCAGTCAGCGCGAGGCCGAGAATCATGCTGCCGGTGCGCATCGACGAGGCGTCCCAGTGATGGCCGTGCTGCCCGCCTTCCGGACGCCCTCCGGCGAACGGGAACAGCGACGCGGCCACGCGCGATAGAACCATCTGCGTGGGGATGTCGAAGCTCGCGGTTGCATACTGCTCATGCCGGACGCGGTACTCCATCGTGTGCGGAGCGACGGAGAAGAACGGCAGCAGCGAGATCGCGGTGAGCCCGAGCGAGAGGACGCCACAGAGTGCCGCCAGGCCGATCGCGCGCCATCGCTTCGTCATGAACAGCTCGTAGACCCCGTAGATCGAGCCGGTGAAGACGAGGTGCAGGATCGACTCGGGATGACCGGCGAAGATGGTCAGCACGAGGGCGGTGGTCAGCACGACAGCAGCGCGAAGCCGGGCCTCGCGGTCTCTTGCGTAAACGACCAGCCTCACGCCGAATAGCACGAGCGGAAGAAACGTCCAGACTCGTCCCAGCGGCCAGCCGACGAAAAACGCAAGGATTGCGCAGAACGTGTAGCCGGCGGCCGCGACCAGCGCCGCTCCTTCCCGGCAGCCGAGCGCGCGTACGAACGCAAACGTGAAGAACGCCGCGAGAAAGAATGTCAGCGCGGCCATGAACGTCAGTGCCTGCGGATGCGGGAGCAGCATGCCGAGGAGCTGGACCGCGTCATACGGCGCGGCTTGCATGTTCGCGGCGAGGATGCTCCCGCAGAGCAGGTACGGGTTCCACACCGGCCACGCTCCCGCCGCCAGCGCCTGACGCACGGCGCTCTGCCACGGGATGAGCTGCATGTAGAGATCCGAGAGTCCCGGGTGGTGGGCCTTCTCCACGCCGTAGTCTTCGGCGTAGTTGTTCAGCGGCTCGGCCATGAGCGGCAGGTCGATCGGGCCATAGACCTGCCCGGTCAGGAGGGCCCGGCCCGTGAAGCAGAGGGGCAGCAGGAAGAGGACGATCGCCGCAGCGGTGCTCAGCGGCTGAACCACCCGCCGCCAGACGGCGATCAGGACGATGGTGACCGCGACGTAGAGAAGAATCGCGAGCAAGCGCGAGTCCTATAGCACACTCCTGCCGCCGCGAGCAGCAGGAGCGTGATTCCGCTGATGGAACGGCCGCGCGTAAACGACTCCGGCAGATAGACCAGCCGCACCCGATGGCGACCTTCCGGGACATGCACCCCGAGGAAGGCGTGGTTGGCGAAGTGGACACGCTGGCGGGCGTCGTCGACGTATGCGCGCCAGCCCGGCCACGCCGTCTCCGAGATCACGATCCAGCCTGCGCGGTCCATCGTTGCGTCGAGCTGATACTCGAGACCTGCACGGCGAATCACGACGCTGCCCGGACCGTTCGCGGTCTGATGCGGCTCGTACGCCGCGGTCTCGATCCAGGCGGTCTCGCCGAAGTCGGTGACCGTCTTCATGTCCCCGACTGGATTCCCGCGCACGTAGCGCACGATACGCGGCACGAACGCGCGCGGTAGCGCTGCCGGGTTCTCGAGGAGTCGAGTCTGCCGGTCGGACGCCCGCACATTCCACCCGTCGGGAACGCTGTTGACCTCCGACGTCAGCGCGTAGCGCACATTGAGAAAGGAGAGAAACGGCTTCGACAGGTCGTCGATGCGGTTGAAGTACGCGCGCTGGTAGGTGGACCAGAGTGGATAGGTTTCGTAAAGGCGGCGGTACGTCATCGCGTTGTAGCCGCGGGCATCCTCCAGGTTGTAGAGCGCACCGTTGTTGGCGATGAGCGCCCCACCCACGCCCACCACCCGCGAGTCGCGCGGGATGGCGTCGAGAAGCGGAACGTTCGGGTAGAAAGTGCTCTTCGGCAAGGCGGGGTAGTAGTGGCCGTCCTCGTTCGTGCGCTCCACCAGCACGAGCGCGAGCAGAAGGATGGCGAAGCCGCGTTTCGGGATGCGATCGACTGTGATCGCCGCGAGGATGGATATCGCGAAGGCTGCAGCGAAGGCGAGGCGCTCGTTGATGGCGATGTCGAAGAGCGGCAGCGCGTGCAACGCGTGCGCAACGGGTTTCATCCCGAACGTCGCCAGCAGGGAGACGATTGCGAGAAGCAACCAGAAGAGCGTTGCTGGTTGCTGGTTGCTCGTTGCTTGCGGTGCATGGCCGGTTCGACGACGGACCGCAAGCAACCAGTCCCGAGCAACCAGGAACGGGGCGACGCACGCAAGGGTGAGGATCAGCACTCCGACGCGCGCCGTCAGCGGATCCCATCCGGGCGTGAACGTCGGCCCGTGGCGAAAGGGGATGAACGTCTTCGCGATGCGCTCCCGACGTACCTCGGGCGAGACGATCACGTCGTAACTGGTCGGGGCGTACAGCTCGCGGCGGATCAGATAGTCGAGTGTTTCCGGCGCCGCCTCCGCGAACGGGAGGAGGTAGATCGCAGTGAGAAGCAACGCGATCACTCCGGCGGCGACTGCCAGTCCGATCGCGCGCACACCCGGCCTGAGGGACAAGCCGTAGACGGCTCCGACGGCAACGATGTGCAGAACAGACTCCGGGTGGCCCGCGAAGATCACCAGCACGAATGCGATGGTGAGGGTCACCGGCCGCCGCTCCAGAACGAGGCGGCGCACTCCGAACAACACGAGCGGCAGGTAAGCCCACGCGCGCGCCAGCGGCCAGCCGACGAAGAACGCCATCATCCCGCAGAACGTGAAGCCGGCCGCTGCCACGAGCGCAGCGACCTCACGCAGTCCGAGTGCGCGTGCGAAGGCGAAGGTGAAGAATGCCGCCAGAAAGAAAGTCATCGACGCGCCGAATGTGAGCGCGTCTGGCAGCGTCAGGATCAAACCGAGAAGCTGAAGAGGGTCATAGACGGCCGGTTGCGCGGCCGCGGCGAGGATGTCGCCGTTCAGGATGAACGGGTTCCAGAGCGGCCACTCTCCCTGCGACAGCGCATGCCGCACCGCCTGCTGCCACGGAATGATCTGGCAGTGCAGGTCGGAGAGCGCGATGTTGTGCGGCGTCTCCACCCCGAAGTCGCGCGCGTAATCCTTCAGCGGCGCAGCCGTGAACGGCAGATCGAGCGGGGCATACACTCGATTGGTGAGCATCGCCTTGCCGGTGAAGACGAGCGGCAACGCGATCAGCGCGATCGCCGCGCCGACCGAGACGCGCTGAATGTGCCGGCTCCAGACGTACGCCAGACCGAAGGCAACCACGAGGTAGAGAAGGAGAGCCACTTGCGCCGGAGTCTAGTCTTCGGGTCTTCGAGCCGTCGAGTCTTCGAGTCTTCGAGTCCTCGAGTCCTCGAGTCTTCAAGTCTTCAAGTCTTCAAGTCTTCGAGTCTTCCAGTTGTTGCCGGAGTCTCAAAGTCGTAAAGGCTCAAAGTCGCAAAGAACGTGACGGTCACAGCCCCGAACCTGGAGACTCTCGAAGACTCGAAGACTCGACGGCTCG
>JANMSA010000813.1:0-5508 GCA_031388865.1 Acidobacteriota bacterium
CCCGACAATGTTCCTTCTGTGACAATCCACTGGATGACCCACGCAGCATAGAGGTCGGCTATGGACCGACGTGCGCAAGACGTTGGGGCTTGGAATGGGGGCTCGAAGGGGAGACGACCAAGAAGCGAGCGAAGCGCACCCGACGGGCTGTCGGACAAGAGTAACGCGCCTCGACGACTTTATGTGCAGGCTCCCGACTTTTTGTGCAGGGGCGGCTTTGGGTGCAAAGCCCCCTCTCCCATCTCCCCTCGTCCATCTCCCCTCTCCCCTCGTCCCTCGTCCCTCGTCCCTCTCCCCTCTCCCCTCGTCCCTACCCCCTCGTCCCTGCTCTGCGAAACGGCACGCACGAGGGATCGTCCGGCGCGCACATCGCGAACTCGAACTGGATGGTGGTGTGGGCGATTCTGAAGTCGTGCGCGAGCATGGTGTTGATCTCCTCGAGCACGCGCGCGGTGTCCTTGAGCGGAACGTCGCCCACCATCAGGTGACAGGATAGGGCCAGGTTGGAAGGCCCCAGAGCCCAGATGTGCAGGTGATGTACGCCGAAGATCCCATCGATCCGACCGAGCGCCTCCGTAACGGCGGAGGGATCGACGGCGGATGGCGTTCCTTCCAGCAGCAGGTTGACGGACTCGCGCAGCACGCCGTAGCTGCTCCAGAGAATGGCGACGCCGATCAGTACGGAGACCCCTGCATCCCATTGCATGGAGCCGGTGATGCGGATCAGCAGCGCCGCCACGATGATCCCCGCCGAGGAGACCGCGTCACCGACCATGTGCAGGAAGGCGCCGCGGATGTTCACGTCGCCCTGGCTTTCCCGGTGCAGCGAGTATGCGGTCGTCGCGTTCACGAGCAGGGCGATCGCTGCCATGATCAGCATCGGCGTCGTGGACACGGTGCGTGGAGCGTGGAAGCGCTCCCACGCTTCACGGAAGAAGAACAGCGTGAAGGTGACCAGCATGGCGGCGTTGATGAAGGCGGCCAGGATGCCGGCGCGCTGATAGCCGAATGATTTTCCGGTCGTGGGCGCGCGCCGCTCGAGCCGGACCGCGATCAGCGCGATGAGCAGCGCCAGTACGTCCGTGAGGTTGTGCAGCGCATCGCCGATCAGGGCCAGCGACCCGGCCCAGCTGCCGATGGAGAGCTCGGCTACGACCACGAGCACGTTCGCCGCCGTGGCGATCGTCAGCTTCCGGGTGACATCGAGGTGGTGATGGTGCGCGTGCGCCATGCCTTCACCGCGTCGACTTTTCCACCCTCTTGGACTTCACCGCCACTGCCTCAGCCATCGACCGGCGTTGCTCTTTCAACCGCGCCGCCAGTTCCGGATCTGACGTAGCGATGATCTGTGCGGCCAGAATGCCCGCATTACGGGCGCCGCCGATCGCCACACTGGCAACAGGGATTCCGGGCGGCATCTGCACGATCGCGTAAAGAGCATCCAGCCCCTGCAATGCGCCACTCGCGAGCGGGACTCCGATCACGGGCAGCGTCGTCAGCGACGCCACGACGCCAGGCAGGTGCGCCGCCATGCCCGCACCCGCGATGAACACCGCCGCGCCGTTCGTCTCTGCGCCGTTGATGATCTGTTTCGTGCGATCCGGACTGCGGTGTGCGGACGCCACGGTGAACTCGTACGGAACGCCCAGTTCGTCGAGCGCTGCCGCTGCCTGCGACATCGACTCAGCATCGGAGTCGCTGCCCATGATGATGAGGACCCAGGGTTTGTTGGTCATCTTCAGTTCGTTCTCGGTTCTCGGTTGTCAGTTGTCAGTTGTCAGTTGTCTGCAATTCTCTCCCGAAGCCAGGCTTCGCGAGTGTCGCCCAGGCTCTGAGTCCCGGACAACCAAAAACTGACAACCGACAACCAATCACTACGAAGAGGCTGCCCGCGCTTCGAGCGCACGATATCCGATGTCGCGGCGATATCTCGCGCCTTCGAAGCGGACCTTCGGCGCCGCCTCGTACACTTTCGCCAGCGCCTCGGACAACGTGGCCGCGCGGGCGCAGACGCTGACCACGCGTCCGGCCTGATTCACGAACTTCCCGTCGCGTTTCACGACGCCGGCCTGGAAGACGACTACCGATGGATCATCGATCGGATCGAACAGGACTTCCTGACCCTTGAGGAAATCGTCGGGATAGCCTTCGACGGCGAGGACGACGCATGCCGCGGCCTCTTTGAGCCAGTTGAGCGCCTTCATGTCGCCGAGATTCCCTCGAGCGACGCGCAGGCAGATCTCCGCGAGGTCATCTTCGAGCCGCAGCATCTGCACCTGCGTTTCGGGATCTCCGAACCGGCAGTTGTACTCGAGCACTTTCGGGCCATTCGAAGTCAGCATGAGTCCTGCGAATAGCACGCCCGTGTAGGGCCGCCCCTCGGCCTCCATGCCCTGGATGGTCGGCGCGATGATCGACTTCATGATCTCCGCGCCGGTCTCGCCGCTCAGCACGACGGCGGGAGAGTGCGCACCCATCCCCCCTGTGTTGGGGCCTTCATCGTTGTCGAACGCTTTCTTGTAGTCCTTCGCGGGCGCGAGCGGGAGGGCCTTCTTGCCGTCCGTGATCACCATGAACGACACTTCTTCGCCGGTCAGGAACTCCTCGACCAGGATGCGTGGAGTGGTGCCGAACTTTTTCTCTTCGAACACCATGCGCAGGTACCCGTCCGCCTCGGACGCCGACTGCACGACCAGCACGCCTTTGCCCGCCGCCAGACCGTCGATCTTCAGCACAGCCGGATACCCGATCTGTTTGAGCGCCTTCTTGGCCTCGTCCACGGAGTTCGCTGCGACCGCGTCGGCCGTCGGGATGTCGTACTTGCGCATGAACTCTTTGGAAAAGACCTTCGACCCTTCGAGTTCGGCGGCCAGCCGCGTCGGTCCGAAGATGGTCAGGCCGCGCTTCTGGAATTCGTCGACGATGCCGAGGGTCAGCGGAAGCTCCGGTCCGACGATGGTCAGGTCGATTTTCAGCGTCTCAGCGAAATCGGCCAGTTCGATGATGTCGGCGACGCCGATGGGCACAATGTCGGCCACCTGCGCAATCCCGGCGTTTCCAGGTGCCGCGTACACCTCATGGGCGATCGGCGACTGCTTGAGCTTCCAGCAGAGAGCGTGTTCTCTGGCCCCTTGTCCAACGACTAGGATGCGCATGTACCTGGATTGTAAACCGTTAACTGGTTGCTGGTTGCTGGTTGTCTGGGGTTCCCCGCGCTGGCCTCAGGCTTCCTGAATGCCGCCTGGTCGGGAAACCCCGTACAACCGGCAACCAGTAACCGTGAACCTGGTACCAGGCCGGGAAGTGCTGCCCCCCCCTAGACGTTCTTCCAGCAGCCCCCGTACTTAGGGCACGATGACCCCCGGGCTCCGCCTGATGAATCCGACAACGCCTGCAGTCGAGCCGGATGACCGGCAGCTCGTCGAGACGATCCGGCGTGGAGACACCGATGCGTTCGAAACGCTCGTGCGTCGCAAAACCACCAAGGTGTACGCCCTCTGCTACCGGATCATCGGAAACGCCGAGGACGCCAAGGACATCTCCCAGCTCGTGTTCCTGAAGCTGTGGGAGAACCTCGAAAAGTACGACGCGCAGTATGCGTTCGACACCTGGCTGTATCGGATGGTGACCAATGTCGCGATCGATTTCATGCGCAACAAGCAGTCACGGGACAATGCGGTGAACTCCAACCTGCGGCTGGTGAAGACCTCCGCGGACGCGGATCAGGGCGTGATCGTGCAGCGCAAGGAAGTGGAGACCGTCTTCGAGGTCGTCTCAGCCGGACTCTCGCCCAAGCAGAAGACCATCTTCGTCATGAACCAGATGGAGGACCTCCCGTCCGCCGAGATCGCAAAGGTTCTCGGGTGCCGCGAGTCCACCGTCCGCAATCACCTCTTCAACGCCCGCAAGCTGATGCAGCGGCAGTTGCAGGAGCGCTTTCCCGAGTACGCGCAGCTCTGGAGGGCCAGATGATCTCGTGTGATTCCTTCCGGTCGCGCTTCCACGCCGGCACTGAAGACGTTGCGCTGCTCGAACATCTGCGCTCCTGCGACCGCTGCCTCGATCTGGCTGCGCACGTCGACCCCGACGTGATGTTCCGCTCACTGGGCGGCTCCGAGCTGGCCCCTCCAGGCGGCATCGACGCATTCGTGAACGGGGTGATGCAGCAGGTGCGCGTCCGCGACGCCGAGTCCACCGTCAACGTGTCGCGGTTCGCGAGCTGGCCCGGGCGTCTGGCGATGGCCGCCGCAGTGGCGATTGCCGTGTTTGGAGCGACACTCGTCTCCCGCACCGACGCCCCCGGCCCGTCGCCCCAACTCAGCGCGCGAGCGCAGTTCAACTCGCCGCGTCACGCAGTTCCGACCTCGCTGACAACCAGGCCGATTGTTGAAGCCTACGAATCTGACCATGCAACCATCGTCGAGATGCCCTCCGAGGAATCGGATGAGGTGAAGATCGTCATGATCTTCGACGAGAACCTTCCGGCGGACTTATGAAGCGAATTGCTGTCGCATCGATGATCATGCTCCTGCTTTCGGCGTCCGCATATGCGGATACCGCGGATGCGGGGAAGAGCCTCTCGGTGAGGACGTTCCAGTTCAAGTACAAGCAGGCGGACAAGGCCGCGGCGATGATCAAGTCGCTGATGAGCGGCAGCGGTACGTTCACCGTGCAGCCGGCGGCGAACTCGCTCGTAGTCACCGACGACGCCGCGAACCTGAAGAAGATCGCCTCGGCGATCGCCGAGTTCGACGCGCCGGCGCAGCCGTTCCGCCTCTCGGTCCGTCTGATCTCAGGTGCCCGCGGAGGTGCAGGTGCCCGCGTTCCGGAGAACCTGCGCGATGTCGAATCGAAGCTGGCGCTGCTTCGCTACGACCACCTCGAGAGTCTCGGCGCTGCTGACGTCGACGGCAAAGAAGGCGACCTCGGGTCGGTGAACATGGCCGCGTACCGCGCCGACTTCAAGTTCGGCGAATACGACCCTGCCAGCGACTCGATCCGGATCTCCGACTTCAAGCTGAGCCGCCTCGAGGGCGACCAGCTCTCGCCGATGATGAAGACCACCCTGAATTTAAAGCTCGGACAGACCGTCATCATGGCCGTCACGCGGGATGCACAAAGCCAGCGCGCGCTCATGATGGTGCTGTCCGCGAGGCGCTGACGACGACAGCGCGCGTTGTAATCTCCTACCTGCGAAGCAGGCCGCGGCGCACGGATCGCTCACCCGGTGCGTCGCGGCCCTGCTCTCCGGGGTTGTCGGTCGCTGGTGGTCGGTTACGGTCGCTGGTTGCTTGCGGCTCTTCGCGAGAAGCTACGGTGAACGAGTGACTACGCGGGATCTCTCGCGGCAGAAAATCGCCGCTGGAGGCGGGCGTCGGGTAGCCGGTGGTGAGAGCAAAGCGAGCGACCACCGGACTGCGTCGGCAATGAAGATCGATCCTGAAAGGGTCGCGTACCGGTTCGCATTCGGAGGCGGATCGCCAGCTCCGCCGCGACCCCTTCCGGGGT
>JANMSA010000892.1:0-24585 GCA_031388865.1 Acidobacteriota bacterium
AGCTTGAGGAGATCCGCTCGTTCGCCGTCGACGGAGTCCGACCAGACCGAGAACCCGGTGCGCGCATCGGTGAGCTGCAGCGTCACACGGACGAGATCACCCGCAGCCAGAAAGTGGCCCTCCAGGATGCCGTCGACCTTCAGCTTCTCACTTGCTGCACGGGTGTCGGTCTTCGGACCTTGAAACTCGAGTACGGCGGACGTCGGACGCACCTGCAAGGACGGGATCTGCTGCAGCTTCGTCACCAGCGCATCGGCGAGACCCACCGAGAGGAACTCATCGCTGGTGCTGTTCGCGATGTTCCGCAGAGGAAGCACCGCGACGGAGCGGATCGGTGGCGGTGGCGTGGTTGCCGTCGGCGCCTCCGCGCCGTCGCGGTTGCGGTGTGTGAGGAGCGCCGCGAACGCGACGATGATCGCCGCGGCGACCGTGACGGCGACCCGCATCCAACGCGGACGACGGACCGTGCGGCCGAGGGTGGTCCGGGTGGAGGAGGTCGTCATGCGCATCGTCGGCGTGTCGATCTCGTCGAGATCCGACTGCAGAACTCGCGCACTCTGGTAGCGGTCCTCAGGGTCCTTCTGCAGAAGCTTGGCGATGATCCGTGTCGCCGTCAGCGGGAAGGCCGGGTCGAGCGCAACGAAAGACTCCGGCTCTCCATCGCGGATGTGGTCGAGCACCATCAGGGGAACGTCGGCCTTGAACGGAAGATGTCCGGAAGCCATCTGATAGAGCACCACGCCCACAGAGAAGAGATCACTGCGCACGTCCGCGTTGCCGCCGCGCGCCTGCTCCGGAGAAAGATAGTGCAGCGTCCCGAAGAACTGCCCCGTGGCCGATTCGTATGCGCCCTCGATGCCGGGGTCCGTGAGGGAGCGGGGGATCGACTTCGCCAGTCCGAAGTCGAGCAGTTTCACGGTCCCGCCCTGCTCGATGATGATGTTGGCGCTCTTGATGTCCCGATGGATGATCCCTTTCTCATGCGCAGCCGAGAGGCCGGCCGCGATGTGTCGCGCAATCGTGAGGAACTCCGCAGATTCGATCCGGCCGCGGCGGATGCGCTGCGAAAGCGTTTCCCCTTCGCAATACTCCATCACGATGAAAGGGAAGCCCTCGGCGGTCTCCCCGACCTCATGAATCGTGGCCACGTTCTGATGACGGATCGACCCAGCAGAGCGCGCTTCACGAAGGAAACGCGCTCTGCGATCTTCGTAGGCGAGATCGCTGGCGTTCAGGACCTTGATGGCCACATTCCGCGCAAGCCTCTGGTCGCGCGCGAGATACACCGTCCCCATCCCGCCCTTCCCGAGGATGCGGGTGATCTCGAAACCTTCAAACCTGGGGAGTCCCTCTTCCATGCTGACCCTGCGGCGGATTCTACAGGCTCTTCGCAATGCTGCGAGCCGGAGCGGGAGTGGTCATCCGAAGATCGGTGCGCTCGAGGTGAAGGCGGCAGGGGGAACAGCTGGGCAAGACACTGACCCTCGGTAGAAGATGAGTGGGTTATATTCTCACCCTACACATAAACTGACCGCATGACGACCCTAGCATGACGACCATTGAAGGTGTTGAGCCCGACATCGCGCTGCCACCGCGATATCAGATTCGGGCCACCCTGAAGCAGTCAGCCGAGAACTCGGTTTATCGCGTCTTCGACGTCTCGAACGGCCGTGACGAGGCGATCAAGATCCTTCGTCAGGAGGTCGCCGACCCGCAGCAGCTCCTTCGCTTCAAGACGGAGTTCCGGACCCTGGCGTCGCTGGAGCATGCCAGCGTCATCCGGGTTCATGACTTCGGCATCCTGCAGGACCGTTTTCCTTACTTCACGATGGAGTTCTTCGCCGGGAGACGGATCACGGAGTTCTTCGACGGCCAGAACTGGGCGGCGCTTTACGACGTGATTCTGCAGATCGCATCCGGGCTTCATCACATCCATGGCCTTGGCATCGTGCACCTCGATCTCAAGCCTTCGAACATCCTCGTCAGCGACGACGGCCAGGCGAAGATCATGGACTTCGGGCTGGCGATCGAGAGCCGGCAGGTGTTCGACCGGCAGATTCGCGGGACGCTTCAGTACATGGCTCCTGAAGTGCTCAAGCAGGACCGCATCGATCTGCGCGCGGACCTCTATGCGCTCGGGATGACCCTGTACGAGACCGTTACGGGGGCATTGCCCGGCTACGGCCGTCCTGCGATCGAAGTCATTCGCATGCATCTGGACGAGGAGATCCGGAAGCCCTCGTCCATCAATCCCCGCGTGCCGGACGCCCTCGAAACGATCATCCTGAAGCTCCTCGAGAAGGACCCGCGACACCGGTATCCGACTGCCGCGGCTCTGCTGCAAGTGGTTGCGGACGCCGCTGGCCGGAAGGTGCCGCAGGATCAGTTGATCGCGGGTCGCGGCGAGATCTACGCCGCGCCGCTCATCGGCCGCCAGGCGGAAGTGGAGCATCTCAGCGCGCTGATCGCGGAAGCGCGCGAAGGCCGCGGCAACGGGGTGATCGTTGCGGGTGCCGAGGGCATGGGCAAGAGCCGGATCATCCGCGGCGCAACGCTGCGCGCGCAACTCGAGGGCGCGCGTATCTTCAGCGGGCGATGTCCAGCCAACCGCAAGACCGTGTACGCGCCGTTCTTCGAAGTGTTTCAGCAGATGGTCCATGAGGTGAATCCCGACGCCGACGTGGCCGAGGAGATCGGCCGGATCCTCGAGCCGGTCGTGGTCTCGTCCGGTCCGGACACCGCCCCCCAGCAGGGGCAGAAGTACCGACTTTACAACCGGCTCGTTCAGTCGATGCAGGACATGTACGGGTTCCTCAGTGTGGGGAGCGAAGCTGGAAGCTCACCGCTCATTCTCATCATCGAAGATCTGCAGTGGGCCGATCCGTCGACGGCCGAACTGTTCTCCTTTCTGGTCGGCGAGGCGAAGCAGAACGGGCTGCTGGTGATCGGCACGCTCACGCTGGAAACGGGCGGCGAGGCGGCCATTGAGTCTGCAGCGCCCAATCTCTCCTTCTGGGACCAGCGCGCACGCGAGGGAAATTTTCCGATCATCCACGTCGAGACGCTGACCGAAGCGCTGGTGCGCGAGTACCTGCAGTCGCTGCTCGGCGAAAGCACGGTCTCCAGCGAGCTCGCTCGCTGGATGTACTGGGAGTCGTCGGGCGTGCCGCTGAACATCCGGCGTATCGTCGACTATCTGATCGCACACGAGTACCTGCAGTGGGAGCCGAGCGGCTGGACCGCCGAGATGGGCCGCATTCGCGATCTGCGTATGCCCGGAGGGTTCGGCGCGATCCTGATGGAGAAGGTGGAGACGCTCTCCCCCGAGCAGCGCGTTCTCCTGGAGATCGCCTCGGTTTATGGCGAGTCGATGGAGCTCGACGCGCTGACCGAGGTCTCAGACCTGGATGCCGAGCTCGTGTTTGCAACGGTTCGTTCGCTCGATCGCGAACGGCTGGTCGACGAGTCCAACGACGGCCGCACGGTCACTTTCCCGCAGATTCACCTCCGCGACGTCGTCTACAACGCCATGCCGGAGCGCCGGCGGATGGAGCTCCATCTCCGGATCGGCGAGGCTCTCGAGCAGCGAGCAAACGACGGTTCCTCGCAGCTCACCGGTCAGGTTGCCTACCACTACGCGCGTGCGAACGACATTGACCGCGGCACGCGGTACTCGATCAGCGCGGGGGACATCGCCTCGCGCACTCTTGCACACGAGGAAGCCTCGGAGTTCTACCGGGTGGCCCTCGAGCTCATGGACCTCGGCGGAGCGGAAGAAGCACGCAAGGCCGAGGTTCGGGAGAAGCTCGCCGACACGTACTACCGTCGCGACGACTACCGCAGTGCGATGCACGCGTTCCAGTTCCTGCTCAAGAGCATCCAGAGCCGGCACCCGGATGAGGAAGCGCACATCGATGTCGCGCGGGTCATGAAGAAGATCGGCAAAGTGCTCGCGCGGCGTGGCGACATCGATGCGGCGATGACGTACTACCAGGGCGCACTGAGCATCTATGAGCGCCTGGGCGATACAGTCGACATCGCCGAGATGTTGAACCGGGTCGCGTGGCTGCACCGCATGCGAGACGATCTGGAGAGCGCCCATGACACTGCCGAGCGCGCCCGGCTGATGCTCGCCGGGATGGAGCCCACAGTCGCTTTCGGCTATGTCAAGAACATGCTCGGCATCATCGAGTTCGGACGAGGCAACTGGCAGCGCTCCCGCGAACTGCTCGAGGAGGCGGTGGCCATCTCCGACCAGCTCTCCGCGGAGCAACTCGGCAAAGTGGCGTCGATGAATCTCGGCAACACGCTCTGGAAGCTGGGTGAGTGGGACGCGGCGCTGCAGCACTACCGGCGCAACCTGGATCGTTTCGAGGCCGAGGGGGATGTTTCGGCGCTGGCGAGCGCGTACAGCAACGTCGGTGTGGTCGAGTACGGGCGAGGGAACTTCACGGTCGCGGCGGCGCTGTTCGAGAAGTCCGTGCGCATCGCCGAGAAGATCGGCGCCCTCGAGCAGGAAGTGCTGGCCCACGAGAACCTCGGGGACGCGCTGGAGATGCTGGGGATGTGGGACGAAGCGATCGTCCACTATCGGCGCTGCGTGAGCATCGAGGGATTCGACGAGAACCGCGCGTCCCGCCTGTCGGTGTACGTGCCTCTGGCACGCCTGACCAAGAAACGCGGCGACATTTCGAAGGCGCTCGATTACGCGCACAAGGCGCTTGCGGCAGGGGAGCGGGCGCGCGATCAGGACCTCATTGGCGAGGCAGCGTATGTACTCGCATCGATCGAAGACGAGCGCGGAAACGCCGAAGAGGCTGAGCGCCATCTCGACCGGGCCATGAAGATCTTCGAGGCGAATCACACGCTGCACGGGCTGACCCGGGCCCATACCGCTGCGGCGGTGCTCGTGCTGCAGAAGGGTGATCTGGAGAAGGCCATGGAGCACGCCGAGCATGGCGAGAAGCTGGCCCGTCAGCTCGGCGATCGTTTCTCCCTGGCAAAGAATGACTGGGCTCGCGCGAAGATCCTCAGCGCAACCGGCGAACGCGATGCCGCCGCGGCCAAGTTCGAGTCCGTGCGCGCCGCGTTCGAGGAGCTGGACACGCCGTACGAGCTGGGGCGCCTCCTGTTCGACATCGGATTGCTGCGCGAAGAAGCCGACGATGCCACGCAGGTCATCCGCAGCGCGATCCGCATCTTCGAGCGGCTCGACGCCTCGCACGATCTGGAGCGTGCGCGCGGGGCACTCTTCCGCATCAAGCCCGCGGGCAAGGCGCCTGACGCGGGCGTGGTCGGTTTGTACGAGATCGTGAAAATCATCAACTCCACGCTCGACCTTCAGGAAGTGTTGAACCGCGTTCTCGACGTCACGATCCGCAGGTTGCGCGCCGAGCGGGGCATGATCATCCTGCGGGATCCACTCACCGGCGCGCTGCGCACGCGCGTCGTGCGCAACATCCGGGAGGACGCGGCGATGGGCGATTCGAAGCGCTCACCGCAGTCCATCGTCAAG
This sequence comes from Acidobacteriota bacterium, assembly GCA_031388865.1. Lineage (GTDB taxonomy): Bacteria > Acidobacteriota > Thermoanaerobaculia > Gp7-AA8 > Gp7-AA8 > QHVT01. Next base: position 5,516 of record JANMSA010000892.1, read on the forward strand.
GAAGTGATCCAGACCGGACAAGCTGTGATGTCGGCCGATGCGCGTGCCGATGAGCGCTTCGCGGAGTCGGAGTCGGTCATTGCGGAGAACATCGTCTCCATTCTTTGCGCGCCCCTGATCATCAAGGAACGGATCTCCGGCGCGATCTACATCGATCACCGGGAGGCGCGCCATCTCTTCTCCCCCAAGGACCTCAGCTTTCTGGAGGCGTTCGCCGATCAGGCCGCGATCGCGATCGAGAACGCCCGCCTGTACGAGGAGCTCGAGGAAGCGCGCAGCCGGCTTTCCATGGAGAACGAAACGCTGCGCCGCGAGGTGCTGGTGGAGAAGCATCTCGACTCCATCGTCGGCAGCTCGGGTGCAGTGGGCAAGATTCAGTTCGCAATCAGGAAGGCCGCTGCCGGGCACTCGACGGTGCTGTTGCGCGGGGAGTCAGGGACCGGCAAGGGACTGGTCGCGCGCATCATTCACAACATCGGCCCGCGGCGGAACGGACCGTTCATCAAGTTCAACTGTGCGGCGCTCCCGGAGACGCTCGCGGAGTCTGAGCTGTTCGGCCACGACAAGGGAGCCTTCACAGGGGCAGACCGCCGCAAGCTGGGGCGCTTCGAGCTGGCCAACAACGGCACGATCTTCCTGGATGAGATCGGGAAGATGTCCCTGGCCATGCAGGCCAAGCTTCTGCGCGTCGTCGAGGACAAGGAGTTCGAGCGCGTCGGCGGCACGCAGACCATCAAGACGGACGTCAAGATCATCGCCGCCACCAACCTCGACCTCGAGAAAGCGATCGAGGAGAACACCTTCCGCGAAGATCTCTACTATCGCCTGAACATCATCCCGATCGTCCTGCCGCCCCTGCGCGACCGGAAGGACGACATCCCTTTGCTCGCCGAGCACTTCATCCGCAAAATCTGCCGCGACCTCGGCGTCGACAACAAGCGGCTCGAACCGGGCGTCGTCGACCTGTTCATCCACTACGACTGGCCCGGCAATGTTCGAGAGCTCGAGGCCGCACTGCATCGGGCCATCGTGATGTCCAACGGTGACACGATGACCCGGACCGATTTCTATAGCCTCTACACGGAGCCCGCTCCGGCGGCGCCGACCGGTGGTGCGATGCCGAATGCGCTGCTTCATCCCTTGAACGGCAGGACGGAGATCACCAGCGAGGTCTACGACGAAGTGATGAGTGCCGTCGACAAACAGCTGATCCTGCGCGCGCTGGAAAATGCGGGTGGACGGATTCGCGAGGCCGCCAGGCGTCTGGGCCTCGCGCGGAACACGCTCAAGGCGAAGATCCTGAAGTACGGCATCTCGGTGCGCGACTGACCACTCAGAGGGTCTTGCGGTAGTTGACGCACCGGTCCACGACTTCGAAGCCGAGCGCCTTCCCGAGAGCTACGCGCCGCCTCCAGCGGCGGTTTGTACCGCGCAGACTCCGGGCGTGATCGCCCTCTGCGCGGCCGGGAACGGCGCGCGGCAAGCGCGTACACTCTCCGGGTGCGCGATGACGAAGACATGATCCTCCTCGATCGGTATACGGACGTGCGGCAGGCGGAGTTTGCACTTTCCATCCTGGAGGGAAGCGACATCGAGGGGTTCGTCGACGTGCCGTACACGAGCAGCATGTTTCCGCATCTGGCCTTCGCGGCGGGGGTCTCCCTGTTCGTCCGGACGGAGGATCAGGAGCGCGCTCGCGAGGTGCTGGCGAATCATCAGAACGAAGACAGCCTCTGACGGGTGCTCTATCATCGCCGCTGATGCCGCATTACCACTTGTCGTGGCAGGTACCCGCGGAGCGGCTCTTCGACATCTCCATCCGCTTCACCGCCCCCGGCGACTCTCCGCGGCTGCTGCTGCCGGCGTGGCGGCCGGGCCGGTACCTGATCCAGAACTACGCTGCGAATGTGCGCGAATGGACGGCGGGTGGGGCGCGTGTCTGGAAGGACGGGAAGACGTCCTGGCGGATCGACGCGCGGGCGGGCGACGAGCTGACGTTCCGCTACCGCTACTACGCGGGCGTGCTGGATGCCGGCTCGAGCTTTCTCGATGACGACGAGGCGTACTTCAACGGCTCGAACCTGTTCATGATGGTGGAAGGGCTGCGCGAGGTGGAGCATTCGCTCACCATCGCCGCGCCCGATGACTGGACGATCGAGACCCAGCTGCCGCGCAGAGGTCCGAATACTTTCTACGCCCGCGACTACGATCACCTGATCGATTCCCCCGTGATCGCCGCCGCCGAGCTGACGCGGCACTCGTTCACCGAGCTCGGAAAGCGGATTCACCTGGTCTTCAAAGACTCCGAAGGCGTCGACACCGCGCAGCTGGTGGACCCTGTCCGCGCATTCGTTCGTTCGCAGGCGGAGGTGTTCGACGGCGAACTGCCGTTTGACGAGTATCGCTTTCTTTACCATTTCGGGGAGCGATGGCACGGCATCGAGCACGAGAGCTCCTGCTCGATCATCGCCAGGCGCTCCTCCCTCCTCGGCGCCTCGGCCGGTGACGACGGCGTCGATCAGTTGCTCTCCATCTCCGCGCATGAGCTCTTTCACGCCTGGAACGTGAAGCGGATCGTGCCGGCTGCGTTCTCGCCCTACGACTACTGGAATGAGTCGCCGACGAGTCTGCTCTGGGTCCTGGAGGGACTGACCTCGTACTACGGCGACCTTTCGCTGGTCCGCTCCGGCGTCTGGACGGTGCAGCGGTATCTCGACCACCTCGCGAAAGAGATCGAGACGCTCGAGCAGCTTCCTGCGCGAGAGCATCTGTCGCTCGCGCAGGCCAGTTTCGACGGATGGTTGAGTGATCCCTCCCAGATGCACGACCATCCGAATGCCTACTTTTCGTTCTACAACAAAGGGGAGCTCGTATCGGCGCTTCTCGACTTGACGATCCGGCGGCGGACAGACGGAGCGGCATCGCTCGACGACGTCATGCGTCTTCTCTGGAACGAGTACGGCAGGGCGGGTCGCGGTCTGGAAGAGGATGGCTTTGAGCACGCGGTCGATCGCGTCGCGGGCGTTGGTGATTTTTTCGCGCGCTACGTCGACGGGACCTCTCCGCTCCCGTACGCAGACACCTTCGCCGCCGCCGGCGTCGCCTTTGCCTCGACGAGCCGCGAGCCTGGCTGTGCCTCTCTCGGAGCGCGGCTGAGAGTCTCGAACGGGAAGCTGATTGCCGATCGGGTCATCCGCGGAACGGCGGCGATGGAGGCCGGCTTGCTTCCCGACGACGAGTTGCTGGCGCTGAACGGCGATCGGACGGCGGACGTGCCGGCGTTCGAGAATGTCCTCCGCAGCTTGAATCTGGGAGACACTGCGCCTCTGCTCATCTCGCGTGCGGGAGGCACCCGCACCCTGACGCTGACGGGACGTTCGGATCGGAGTTCCATCGTCACGCTGCGGATCGCGGGACCGAGCGAGTTACGGAGGGGATGGCTTGGGAGGGACGATGACTGAACCGAACCCGGTTGAATGGACCGAGGATCGCGTGCCTGCGAAGGGGATGGAGGAGGGGATCGGGGAGCTCGTGGAGATGTACGGCGGGGAGATCACCGCCCAGCGGGAGCTCGCCTGCGACTTCATCGTCCCCCTGCGGCGTGGATTCGGAGGAGGAGGCGCTGTGGAATGCACAGTTTCGTGGGCACCCGATGAAGCGGGCCGCGCGACCGTGCGTCTGACCACGAACCGCAACGTCGACGCCCCGAAGGCCCAGCGTGTGCTGTTCCTCCTCGCGGGGGCGATCGGCTCGGTGATGTTCATGCTCTGGCCCTTCTTTCCTCACGAACCGGCATATGGATCTCTGGCCTGGCTGGGCGGCCTGGTGGCCATCACGGTTTATCTACTGACACTGCGCAAGACCAGCGGTGGAATCGCAGCCGATTTTCTGCAGAGGCTCGCGGCGCGGCAACGCGCGGTGACAGGCGAGCTAGACGACTGAGGGAGATCGGCCTTCGAGCGGCAGTTCGGAAGCCGGCGCACCAGGAGTCTCTCGCGGCAGAAAACTGCCGCTGGAGGCGGCGCGTACGGTAGCCGGTGGTGTGAGCAAAGCGAGCGACCACCGGACTGCAGCGGGCAATGGTGATCGACCCCGGAGGGCGTCGCGTACCGGTCCCCACTCGGAGACGCATCGCCAGATCCTCCGTGACCCCTGCCGGGGTCGAGATCATCACGGGGGTGCGGACCGGTGGTCGCTCGCTTCGCGCGCACCACCGGCGACCCTACGTCCCCCTCCAGCGGCCACGCCCTCGGAGACTGCGCGGCGGAGACCGCTCCTCAGACGACGAGCGTCGCGGAGGCGGAGCAACTAGCACCTCGCTGCTGCGCTCCGCACCCGCCCGCGCTTACAAACCGAGGCGGCGGACGAGAGTCGCGTACCTGGGGTCGCGGCGCAGTGGCTCGAAGCCCTGCTCGGCGTAGACCATTCGCAGGAGCCAAACCCGGCCGGTAAGGGCGCGCTCGAGCCAGTAGAAGGCGCGATCGAGGTTCCCGGCCGCTGTCCACGCAAGCGCGATGTCCGGTGCGACAATCGTAGTTTTTGCGACGCCGCGCAGTTCGAGCTCCCGAAGAATGCGCAGCGCTTCCTCACGTCGTCCCGCACGCGCCGTGGCGTATGCGAGCAGGGCCGAGTTCTGCGTGTTCGCCGGATACCCGCCCGGCTCTGCGAGCGTCTGCATGCCCAGATCGGCGCGGCCGCTGTTTGTGTACGCCATGGCGAGCTGCAGGCGCAGCGGGGCGGCTCCCGGATGCATCCGCAGCGCTTTCTCGAGGTGCGCTGCGGCCTCGGGATTGCGGCCGGAGAAGCGGAGGCAGAAGCCGCGGGCGACGTTCGTGTGCAGCGACCTCGGATCGAGCTCCAGCGCCCGGCGGCTGTGTGCGAGGGCGGCGTCGAAGCGACCGCGGTAGGCGGAGAACGTCGCGTAGACCACGTGAGCGTCGACATTTGCGGGATTGAGCTCGATCGAACGCCGCAGAGCGACCTCCGCGTAGTCCCAATTCCAATCGTGGTCGGAGTACACGGCACCGAGCGCGGCATGCGCGTCGGAAAGCATTGGATCGAGGGCGATCGCCATCTGCGCCGCGGTCCGCGCGTGCTCGAAATCGACGCGGGCAGGCGCGTCGGAGGAGCGGCTTCGGAACAGCCAGGTATCGGCGCTGGCCGCCCAGGCGGTGGCGAAGCGCGGATCGCGCCCGATGGCGCGGCGAAAAAAGTCTTCGGCCTGCCGCGCGTCGGTGTCCTTGAAGAGGAGCCCTCGTGTGTAGAGGTCCCAGGCCACGAGGTCCTCCGTCGCGCGCCGGGCGACGAGCTCCTGTGCACGGCCGGAGAGAGCCGGGGCGAGGGCCCGCGCGACGCCATCCGCTACGCGGTCCTGCACAGCAAATAGATCGCGCCCCGCCACATCGAACTGATCCGCCCATAGCGGCCTGCCATCTGTGGTGCGGATCAGCCGCACGCTGACTCGCATCCGCTGAGGCGTTCGATGGATGCTGCCGGATACCACCGCCTCCACGCCAAGCTCGCGAGCGGCGACGATCGGGTCGTGGTCGAGATCGGAGTAGCGGCGCACCGTGCTGGTTGGACTGACGAGCACACCCGGGATGTGACTGAGCCGGGCGCTGAGTGTGTCCGCCATGCCCAGTTCGAGGGCCTCGTCGCGTTGCGTCGCGGCGATCGGCTGGAACGGGAGCACGGCGACAGACCTGACACTCGGATTCAGAGGAAGCGCCGGTCTGCGCAGGCTGTAGAACGCCAGGCCCACTCCCACGAGGACAGTCGCTGCGATGAGGACGGCTACGAGGTTTCCGTACAGGGGACTCGCCGCTGACGCTCTCTCAGCGACGAGTCGCTCCTCGGGCGGGGCGCCAGGGGGCAAAGCGGCGACGGACCCGATGAACTGGTACCCGTGACCAGGAATGGTTGCGACGTAGCGAGCTCCCTCGCCAAGCGCCTTGCGAAGAGTCGAGATCTGAAAGGTGAGACTGCTTTCGTCGACCACCGCGTCCGGCCAGAGCCGCTCCATCAGCGACTCCTTCGAGACCACGCTGCCTCCGTGATCGACCAGCACCAACAGCAGATCGAACGCTTTCGGCGTGACCAACACGGTCACGCCGTCGCGCAGGAGCACGCGCCGGCCTCGGTCCAACCTGTACGGCCCGAATTCGTAAACCATTGGTTCGGCGGACATTTGCAGGCGCGGGGAGCGGTGGCCGGAAAAGTGGGTTTCGTGATCGGTCGTCAGTGTCCGGGCCGAAGCGCAAAGAGGCGCAGACAACCGACAATCGACAACCCGGGTTCACCCCGTCACAGCCGGTCGGTAAGGATGGTCTTGGCGATGGTTGCCAGCTGCATGTTGCTCGTGCCCTCGTAGATCTGGCCGACCTTGGAGTCGCGCCAGAACTTCTCTACCGGATACTCTTTCGTATAGCCGTTCCCGCCATAGAGCTGCACTGACAGCGAAGTCACCTTCTCAGCCACCTGCGATGAGAAGAGCTTCGCCATCGCCGCCTCACGGAGGAACGGGCGGCCTGCGTCCTTGAGACGTGCGGCGTTGTAGACCATCAGCCGGGCCGCCTCGAGCTCGGTAGCTGCCTGCGCGATCTGGAACTGCACGCCCTGGAAATCGGCGATGCGGGTTCCGAACTGCTTGCGCTCCCTGGTGTAGGCGATTGCGTGCTCCAGCGCACCGCGCGCGACTCCCAGCATCTGGGCGCCGATCCCGATGCGACCCTCGTTCAGGGTCTCGATGGCGATCTTGTAGCCCTTGCCGATCTCGCCCACGACGTTCTCTTTCGGCACGCAGCAGTCCTCGAGCACGAGCTCACACGTGGAGGACGCGCGGATGCCGGTCTTGTCTTCCTTCTTCCCAACCGAGAACCCGGGGAAGTCCCGTTCGATCAGGAACGCCGTGATGCCCTTGTACCCGGCCGCCGGATTCGCGTTCGCGAAGACGATGAACAGCCCCGCCTCCGCCGCGTTGGTAATCCATAGCTTCTGGCCGTTCAGAACCCAGTGATCCCCCCTGTTCTCGGCCCGAGTGGCGAGCGCGAAGGCGTCGGAGCCCGACCCTGCTTCGGAGAGCGCGTACGCACCGACCGTGTCCGTGCAGAGCCTGGGCAGGTACTTCGACTTCTGGTCGTCGCTCCCCCAGCGGAGGATGGCGTTGTTCACGAGGGTGTTCTGCACGTCGACGATGACTCCGCAAGAGGCATCGACGTGAGAAAGCTCTTCGACGACGAGCACGGCGCTGAAGAACGATGATCCCGCGCCCCCCCACTGGTCGGGAACCTCGATTCCCATGATTCCGAGCTCGAAGAAGCTGCGGATCAGCTCCGGGGACATCTTCGCGTCGTGATCCATCTGCTGCACGAGCGGGCGGATCTTCTCGACCGCGAAGTCGCGGACGCTCTGCTGAAACATCTGTTCTTCTTCGGACAGGAGCGTCAGCGGCGCGCCAGCGGTCGTGTCGGTTGTGGTGGTCATCTGAAGCCTCCGGAGGGGGTTGGTTGCGGCGCGGCGAATCATATCTGATCGACGGCGGTTATGATCGGCCTCGACCGCGCTGCCCCGGTGGCGGAATTGGTAGACGCATGGGACTTAAAATCCCCCGCCGCGAAAGTGGCGTGCCGGTTCGATTCCGGCCCGGGGCACCATCTTTGTTCTCGGTTGTCAGTTGTCGGTTTGTCTGGCAGCTCGCGTGACCGTCAACGTGTTGACCCGAGTGCACAACGTTCGTTACAGTGGTGTTTAACGGAAACGGCGAGCGACTGACGAAGGCGGCGCGGTCTCCACGCAATTTTGCGGCGCGCGCTTCTACGCCGTTGATTAACGGATTTTCACGGACAACCAGCACGAGCAACCAGCAACCGGGTGGAAGGGAGGGGGCGAATGGGCCACTGTCTATATTGCGGAGCGAGCTTCCCGCGGACACGCAAAACGCGCAAGTACTGCACGAATCGTTGTAAGACGAACGCCTGCCTGGACAAGAAGCCCCGCCTGCGAGCTGCCGACGTGGAGGCGTTGCAGGAGGTTCTGAGCGCAGAGTTTCCTTCACTCGAGGCCATGCGGGAGCGGCTGCGTTCCATTCTCGCCCCCGATCTCCCTCCCATCCCTCTGGTTGACGGTCGAGCCTCTGTCCCGCGGATGGACTGAATCCCGGACGCGACCGAGCCTGCGCCCGGCTGTCACGCCCTCGACACGGCGAGCTCGGGGTCTGCCGCGAGCTCCTGATGATTTTCAGCTCTTCTTTCCACGGAAGCGGTGATCCAGAGCGTTGACCTCGACTGCGAGTGGAGCGCTGTCTGGAAAACGCCGGTAGTCGTGCGGCAATGGGCGTGGTTCCCCACGCGCGCCCCTCTGGCTGCGTGCTTGCAAACACGCCATCTGCCGCCGAACGGTCAACGACCGTTTCCTTCCGCGAGGATTTTCCTTGCGAACGGGTCTTCACACAGACGACGGACAAGGGGCTGCTCATATGGGAATGTTTACCGACTTCATGAAGAAGATTTTCGTTCACTCGCCGGAGGCTGAGAACCCCAACGCACCGACGACCTCAGCCAAGGCTGGCGGCCCGGTGTTTGGTGGGGCGGCCTCGCCGCAGATCAACGTCCCAGGGTCCGGGATGTCTGGCTCGCGGCCCGCCAGCGCTGTGGATGTTGCGGCAATTCTCGACAAGCTGGCCTCGGAGTCGAGCGAGAAGCTGGACTGGAAGCACTCCATCGTCGACATGATGAAGCTCGTCAAGATGGACAGCAGTCTCTCCGCACGCAAAGAGCTCGCGAAAGATCTGGACTACAGCGGCGACACCAATGATTCGGCCGCGATGAACATGTGGCTGCACAAGGAAGTACTGAAGAAGCTCGCTGCCAACGGCGGCAAGGTTCCGGCTGACCTGTTGAACTGAGGGAGAATCGCATGAACGAGTCATCGATTCTCGAGAACCTCAGAAATGAGCTCAGTCCCGCTGCGATCGATCAAATCAGCCAGCAACTCGGCGCGGACCCCGCGGCCGTCTCCAAAGCGACGACGCTTGCGCTTCCGGTGCTGCTGGGCGGCTTGTCTCGCAACGCTTCCAACCCGCAGGGAGCGGCCGCTCTCGATCAGGCGCTGAACGCCCACGACGGCAGCATCCTCGGCAACCTCGGCGGAATGCTCGGCGGGGGGGGCGGCGGAGGACTCGGCGGTATGCTCGGTGGCGCTGGTGGCGGCATCGGAGGCGCCATCCTGGGCCACATCTTCGGCGCGAAGCGTGGGCCGGTGGAACAGGGCGTCGGAAAGGCGTCGGGCCTCGACGCTCAGCAGGTCGGTCAGCTGCTGATGATGCTCGCGCCCATCGTCATGGGCGTGTTGGGTCGCATGAAGCAGCGCGGTGGGATCAACGCGCAGCAGCTTCCGCAGGTTCTGGAGCAGGGCCGGAGCGAGGCGGAACTGCAGGCGCCGGAATCCTCGGGCCTGAGCGCGATCCTGGACAGAAACAACGACGGCAACGTCGTCGATGACATCGCCCGGATGGGCGCCGGCATCTTCGGCACGCGCAGCTGATGGGACGGGGCCGGCGGATGACGCCGGCCCCCGTTCTCGAACCCGGCTGAAAAGCGAAAAGGGCGCCGTTTGACGGGCGCCCTTCGGGGTGGGTGTCACCACATAGCTTCAGCTTTCGCGTCGGCTAGGAGGCAGCCCCCTTAGGTTGACTTGAACAATGCATGCGTATTTCACTACCTCCTCCCCTGAATTTCCGGCGGACCCGAGACTAGCGCCACGTCACGTGCCGTGACCCACCTCGCCATCGTTTCGGACCGGATCGGCCGCCCCTACTCGCCCTGTGGTGGAAGGGAGGGACGGGAACTGGTTGTCTTCGTCAAAGATCACGCGACCTCAAGTCGCACTTCGTGTGCTAAGAGAACATCCGCCATCGTCCATTATTGCAGCCCGGGCGCGCTCTCTCCGTTTGATGCATGGTTAATATGATACGTTTTTCAACCGTATTCGCAATTGAAAAGTCTTGCCGGATTTGCACTTCAACGCCCGTGCCGGAAGCACAAATCCTTGTGCTACACTTTCTGACCCCCGGAGCCAATTCATGAAACGTTTCCTGCTCATCACGAGTGCGCTCGCTCTGGCGGCTGCCGACCTCGCCGCCGCCACGCTCAACGGCAAAGTGATGTTCCTGAACAAGAGAGGGCAGCAGCCTGTCATCAGCGAGACACTGGTGTGGCTGGAGCCTGTCGGGAAGACCTGGAAGAAACCGCCAGCCGCGTTCACGATGACCACGCGCAGCAAGACCTTCCTGCCGCACATCGTCGCCGTTCCGGCCGGTTCGACCGTTGCCTTTCCCAACGAGGATCCGATTGCGCACAACCTCTTTTCGCTCACGCCCGGCAACACGTTCGACCTGGGTCTCTATCGCCGCGGCGCAGGGAAAGCGCACAAGTTTCAGACGCCCGGCGCCGCGACGGTCTACTGCAACGTGCATCCGAACATGTCCGCCGTCGTGCATGTGATGAGCACGCCTTTTTACGGATTCACGGATGCCCAGGGAAATTACTCATTCGAAGTCCCGGTGGGAAAGTACCGGGTGATCGCGTGGAACGAGCAGGGTGGGAGCGCGTCTGCCAATCTGGAAGTGAAGACCGATGCCGGCGTGACGGCCGCGGCGCTGCTCACGATCGACGGCCGCAACTTTCGCGTCAGCCAGCACAAGAACAAGTTCGGTCAGACCTACCGCCCCCCGAAGGACTACTAGAAGCGAATGACCGCAGAGCTCGAATCCGCCACACTTCCCAGTGAGGTGCCGTCGAAGAAAGAATACGCGGTCGAGCGACCGCGGGTTCCGCTCGCTTTCAAACTCTTCGGGCTCACCGCTCTGCTGATCGCCATCGTCGTGGCAGTGGCCATCGGGATCACCATCCAGCGCGCGAATGCAATCGCCAACGATACGGTCAACCGTTCCATCGCCGGGGCGTCCCAGCTGTTCCGCGAGTTCGAGCGTCAGCGTCTCGACGCACTCGCAGGCGCCACGCAGGTCCTGGGCGGCGACTCTTCTTTCTACGCCTACGTCGACAACGCCCTGACCGGGGCAGCAGAGCCGGAGCCTGCGACCGCAGCTCCTGCCGATCTGAGCGCGCCGCCTGCCGACGCCAACCCTGCGCCAGTTCCGCCGGCCGTCGACTACTCCTGCCTCAATGACATCCTCCTCCAGAATCGTGCGCGCCTGAAGACGGACGTGCTGATGCTCCTCGACGACCAGGGCATCCTCGTGGCTCGTACCGATCAGCCCATGATTGCCAGCGGGGCGAAGGAGGATTTCTACGACAAGTCGGCCTTGGTGCGCACCATCGTCGACGATGGGAACATCAAGGCGACCACTGGTGTGTTGCCCCTGGACGGAAAGCTCTTCCACGTTGCGGTCGCGCCGATCGCCGCCGGTGCGCGGCAGGTGCGCATCGGATACCTCGTCAACGCCTACGCGATCGACAACGCGTTCGCCAATCAGATCGCCGAGTCCACGAATGCCGGGGTGGTGTTCTCCACGAAAGATGACAAAACTGCCGTGCGGTCGGCCAACGCACCCAGCGTCATGCCGAACGATATCGGCGCGCGGACGACTGTGCAGGTCGAACGCAGCACCTACCTCGTCAACTCGCAGCCTCTCGTCTCGGGACGGACCCCGGTCGGCACCGCGATCTTCCTCCGCTCGCTCGATCGCGAGCTTGCGCCCTTCCGAGAGATTCAGAAGACGATGCTCATCGCCGGCGGCGCCGCGTTGCTGCTCGCGTTCGTCTTCTCCTGGCTGATCGCCAAACGCGTGACCCGGCCCATCGAACAACTCGCGGGGATCGCCCAGGCGGTGACCGCGGGCGACTACAGCGTGGACCCCAACGTCGACCGCAATGACGAGGTCGGGATCCTCGGGCGCTCGTTTGGCAAGATGATCAACTCCCTGCGCGACAAGTCCGAACTCGAGGAGCTGTACGCGCAGATGGCAGACAAAGCAGACCACGCACCGGCCGCGAAGCCGGCCGAAGTGGCCAGGCTCGACGAGGGAACGGTGCTCGTGACCGACCTCCGCGGCCTGCCGGCAACGGTCGGCGAAGGAGACGCGGCGGCCGTGATCGCCACCGTGGAGCGCGCGATGCGCCTGCAGGAGCGCGAAGTCGCCCGGCAGGACGGCGAGGTACGCGAGATCGCAGGGCATCGCCTGGTCTCCGTGTTCCGGGGAGACCGCGGCATCGTCCACGCCATCCGCGCCGCTCGCGCCATCAATGAAGAGCTTGCGCTGCAGATGAATACCAGCTCCGGCGCGATGTCGATCGGCGTCGGCATCGCCACCGGCGAGTTCGTCACAGGCTCCGTGGCCCTGGAGGTGGAGAGCGGACGCGCCATCGTCGGCAATGCGCCGCTCTTGGCGTTGCTCTTCGCGTGGCACGCTCCGAACGGGTACGCCTACGTCTCCTACGAGACCGCCCAGGCTGTCGGGGCCGAAGTCCTGAACGCGGCCACCCGCGAGGAAGTTCGTCTGAAGTGGTTGCCGAACGCGCTGCCCGTAGCGTCGCTTCCGCTGGTCAGCGTCACCACCGGAATGATGCGCACGGTCGGCGGGTCGGCATCGATGGTGACGATGCGCATGGACTCCACCGCTGCCGGTCAGACCGCGCCGGGGTCACCGTATGCCGATCTTCAGATCGGGCACCTCTTCGCCACCCGCTACCGGATCGAGAGCATCCTCGGCCGCGGAGGAATGGGCGTCGTGTACAAGGCCACAGACGCGCAACTGGACGAGACCGTCGCCATCAAGACCCTGCCTGGCGACGTCATGACGCGTTCACCGGAAGACCTGGAGCGCTTCAAGCGCGAGATTCGACTGGCGCGCAAGATCACTCACCGCAACGTGCTGCGCACGTTCGACTACGGCCAGGCCGAGGGCGTGTACTTCATCAGCATGGAGTTCATCCGCGGCTACACGCTCAGCGAATTGGTGGACGAGGCCCCCGGCCGCCAGATGCCGCCGCGCGCCGCGGTGGGGATCGGAAGGCAGATCTGCCGCGGACTGCAGGCGGCGCATGAGCAGGGGATCATCCATCGCGACATCAAGCCCCAGAACGTGCTCATCGACGCGAAGGGCGAAGTGAAGCTGATGGACTTCGGCGTGGCCAGGATGACCGAGGCTGCGGAGATGACGCAGGCGGGGTTGATCGTGGGCACACCTCACTACATGAGCCCCGAGCAGGTGCAGGGCAAGGCGCTCGACCCGCGCACGGACGTCTACGCGATGGGCGTGCTGCTTTACGAATTGCTGGTAGGCAAGCGACCGTTCGAATCGTCGTCGCTGACCGGCATTCTCACCGCGCACATCATGGAGACGCCGAAGCCGATCCTGGAGCTGCGCCCGGAGATCGGCCGCGAGGTGAGTGCCATCGTGATGCGCTGCCTGGAGAAAGATCCGGCCGCCCGTTTCGCAGATGCAGGCGCGCTCCTGGCGCAGCTCGACCGGGTGACGATGCCCGCTGCGGCGTAGAACAGGGCTCCTGTGACTGGCGAGCTCGATGGTCTTCACGAGCGTTCCCCAGGAGTCTGCGCGGCAGAAAACCGCCGCAGGAGGTTGTGCGTACAGTAGCCGGTGGTGCAAGCAGGCGAGCGACCACCGGACTGCAGCGGGCAATGGTGATCGACCCCGAAGCGAGTCACGTACCGGCCCGCACTCGGAGACGCATCGCCAGATCCTCCGCGACCCCTGCCGGGGTCGAGATCATCACGGGGGTGCGGACCGGTGGTCGCTCGCTTCGCGCGCACCACCGGCTAGCCTACGGGCCGCCTCCAGCGGCCACGCGCGGCCCGCGTGTTGCCAGTGGTCAGTTGGCGGTTGTCTGTGCCGTAGCGCGAAAAGGCTCAGACAACGGACAACCGAGAACCGAGAACGCTTTTCGCGACAATTGGCTCCGGGAAAAACGGCACCGTCAATCGAGCAGCTTCTCGAGCAGCGGCGCGCGCATGTAGAAGGAGCCCAGTTCGAGCGCTTCTTTTTCCTCCGCCGGGTCGGACGAGAAGGTCAGCTTCTTCATCTTCAGCAGCGGCACGGCCCGAAAGCGGCGAAAGTTCAACTCCACGTACAAGGGAGTGCCCGGGATCTTTCGCGCGACGGCGGCGGTGCCGGGCGAGATGCCACGCACGAGCTGATCGACGACCCGCCGGAACTGCTGATTCTCCGGGATCACATCCGTCATCCAGATGTCGATCCAGCCGGACGGTCCATAGACGAGGCGATGACGCGTGGCGGCGATGCCGGCGACCCTTCCACGCAGAGTAGGACCGCGTTCCGGGGCGAGACTGCGTTCGAGAGCACCGGCATTTCCGGCGAGCTTCATCAGCGTCGGCGCGATCTCGGCAACCGGAACGTCGACGTAGAGCCGGGCCAGAGGGTTGGCGACGATCACCGCGGCGGCTCCGTTCTTCGAGAAGGCGTCCAGCCACAGGACGTCCGCACGGACTCCCGACAGATAGACGTGCAGATCGATGCTGCTCCCAAACTTCCCTAGGTAGGGAAAGGCGGAGGCGGGATTCGCCTCGAGCTCGAGGTGATACGGCTGGGCCCCGGAAAGCGAAACGGAGAAAAGAAGAAGGGCGGCCGGAACGGCCGCCCTCAGAGCTTCCTGCAATTTCATGATCATGGAGACGAGGGCGCCGGAGACTCGTGCTGGCTAGAACGTGGCATCCAGGAACGGGCGCAGTTTCTTCGACCGGCTCGGGTGACGAAGCTTGCGCAACGCCTTCGACTCGATCTGGCGGATCCGTTCCCGGGTGACATTGAACGAGCGGCCCACTTCCTCGAGCGTGTGCTCGGCTCCGTCGCCGACGCCGAAGCGCATCTTGAGAACCTGCTCTTCGCGCGGGGTAAGGGTACGCAGCACTTTCGAGGTCTGTTCCTTGAGGTTGGCGACGATCACGTGCTCGATGGGGGAGATCACGCCGCGATCCTCGATGAAGTCGCCCAGATGCGAGTCTTCCTCTTCACCGATGGGAGTCTCGAGCGAGATCGGCTCCTGCGCAATCTTCATGATCTTGCGCACCTTGGCCACGGGCATGTCCATCCGCTCGGCGATCTCCTCGGCCTGCGGCTCGCGGCCGAGCTCCTGCACCAGAGCGCGGGAGGTGCGCGTGAGCTTGTTGATCGTTTCGATCATATGCACGGGGATGCGGATCGTGCGCGCCTGATCGGCGATGGCGCGGGTGATGGCCTGTCGGATCCACCACGTCGCGTAGGTTGAGAACTTGTAGCCGCGGCGGTACTCGAACTTCTCGACGGCTTTCATGAGGCCGATGTTGCCTTCCTGAATCAGGTCGAGGAACTGCAGGCCGCGGTTGGTGTACTTCTTGGCGATGGACACCACCAGGCGCAGGTTGGCGACGATCAGTTCCTGCTTGGCCTGATCGGCCTCCTCTTCACCGGAGCGGATCTCGCGGATGGTCTTCCGCAGATCTTCGTGAGTGACGCCGTAGAACGTTTCCAGCTCGCCCAGCTTCTCCTGATACTTGGAGAGGCGGCGCTTGTAGAAATCGCGGCGGGTCTTGTCCTTTTCGCGCTTGAGCGCCTGCTCGTCCTTGCGGATCATCGACACAGCCTGGGCCAGTTCGTTGTCGATGTCCTTGAGCTTGTTGATCATCCGGTTGCGCGTCTGAGGAGTGAAGTCGACGCGCTGCAACTCGTCAGCGAGCTGCTGCTCGAGCTTGTCGATATTCTTCAGAGTGCTGATGATCGTCTTCTCGGGCAGCTTCTTGGAGTCGGCCAGCTTCACCAGGCCGTCCTTGATGCGCTTGTCGAGCTTGCCGATGCCCTCGAAGATCCCCATGATTTCCTGGATCTTGTTGATGGTGGCGGCAGGCATCTTCGGCTCGCCATCCGGGGCGGCGGCGTCGATGGTGGTGCCGTCGTCATCCGGCATGGCCAGGTCGATGGTCTCCTTGATCACGCGGGCGTCCTTCTTGGCCGCCTCGTAGATCTTCAGGATCTCTTCACGGATGATGCGGTTCGCGGAGAGCGCCTTGAAGACCTTGCGCTCACCCTTCTCGATGCGCTTGGCGATGTCGACTTCGCCCTGACGGTCGAGAAGCTTGACCGTGCCCATCTCGCGCAGGTACATGCGCACCGGGTCGTTGGTCTTGTCGACGATGTTGCTGGCCGCAGCGATGATGTCCTGCTGGACCTCTTCGCGCTGGTCCATTTCCTTCTCTTCGATCGTTCCGTCGATCGTGACCATGCCCTTGGTGCTTCCCTGCAGCGGCTTCTCGGCGTCCTCGATGACATCGATGCCGAGATCGTTGAAGCGGATGTAGATCTCGTCGAGCTCCTCAGGGAGGGAAGTGACTTCCTCCGGAAGGACCTCATAGATCTCGTCGTAAAGCAGGAACCCCTTTTCTTTTCCGATTGCGATGAGCTGCTTTACTTCGGTGTACTTTTCTTCAACGCTCAACTCGCCGACCCCCTGGTCCTCAAAGTTGGAATCCTGTTCGAGATTCGAAGTGCGCAGGCGGTTCGTCATGGTTTCGCTCCTCGCAATGGGCAGCTTGTGAAGCACCCTGGCGGCACTCGAGGCCCTCGAACGAGGCCTTGGCTGAGTCGTCAAACCGAATCGGTCAAAAGCGGGTTGACAAGCCGGCCAAAGGTTCGTCCGAATTGGACAGCAACGTAATCGGGAGAGGACGGTAAATTATTTCAGAGAGAGCAACATACGGGTGAACCAGCGACCTCCTGGGAGACGCCTTGGCAGACCCGTTCCACCACGTTTCGGATCATCGGATTAGTTGGAGGCTGGGGACACTCAACAAGACGGATCGTCAAGTCTCCCTGGCCTGGAGTTCCACCTCGGTTCCGGGAGAGAGAGCGCGTCAATTTCCTCGCTGAGGCCGCGCGTTCGAGAGCAGCGGAGTCCGGCCTGGACTCAACATGGGTCTGGACAGCGCCAAAATCAATAGGTTGCACTGCCCGAAAGGTTATTTTTTGTGATCGGAAGGCTGTTCCTTGAGCTTCTCCAGCTGGCGCGAGAACGACATCTTCTGCCCCAGAAGTTCCGAGAGTCGGGGTTCGTCTCCCTCTTGGGCGGCGTCCTGGATCTGCCGCTGGAGCTGCTGCATCTTCCGGGCGAGGTGCGCGCGCTCCATCGGAATGAGGTTCTCGTCCACCCGCTGGATCGTTGCCTCCTCGATGTCTTCGGTGAGACTGAGCTCCGAGAGGAGCGTGAGCTCGGCCTCGCCCTTGAGGCGAGTGGCCACGTCGCCGAAATCGATGGGCTGTCCGCTGACGAGGTCATTCTCAATGAGCGAGAAGATCGTACGGCAGGCGGGTTCATCAAAGTAGTCCTCCCGTAACCGCGCGATCTGCTCGCTGGACAACCGTCCCTGCAGAGCGGCGATCAGCACGAACTTCTCTCCCGTGGTCTGTGGCGCCGTCAGCTGACGGTCCGCGTTTGCGCCAGTACTGGCCTTGCCTCTCACCCGCGACCACACGGTCTCGAACTCGAGGCGGAACGCATCCGCAATCCGCTGCGCCGCCTCGTTGCGCATGACCGGGTCGGTCACCGCCGACAGGAGGGGCATGAACTGCTCGACGCGTTCGGACTTCTCACGTCCCGTGAGCGATGACGCGTCCGCGGCCCATTCGCGGAGCCCGAACTCGAAGATGTCGAGCGCGCTGGAGAGGACCTCCAGAAACCCGTCCACGCCCCGTTTCTGAACCAGAGAGTCGGGATCCTTCTCCCCCTGCAGATCCAGCGCTTCGACCTGAAGGCCAGCGGAGAGAAGGATCGGCGCTGCCCGAAGCGTCGCGGCGCGGCCGGCATTGTCGCTGTCGTACGCAAGGACGATCTTCCGCGTGAAACGTCGCAGCAGCGAGGCCTGTCCCGTTGTGAGCGACGTGCCCATCGATGCCACGACGCCGGGCACGCCCGCGTGGTCGATGGCGATCGCATCGAAGTACCCTTCGACGAGGATGGCCCGGTCGTAGCGGCGCATCGCGTCCTTGCTGCGGTGCAGGTTGTAGAGAAGGCGGGACTTGTTGAAGAGCTCAGACTCCGGCGAGTTGAGATACTTCGGCTCGCCGCCGTCGAGCGAGCGCCCGCCGAAGCCGACCACCGCTCCGGTTTCCGAGTGAATGGGGATGATCAGCCGGTTGCGGAACCGGTCGTAGTACCCGGTTTTCTCTTTCCGAGGGGTGATCAGTCCGGTCAACTCGAGCTTCTTCTCGCCGTGCTTCTGCGTGAGCCTGCGGAGGATGTAGTCCCACGAGTCGGGCGCAAATCCGAATCCGTAGCGGGTAATGATCTCTTTCGAGACGCCTCGCTGCTGCAGGTACTCATCGGCAGCGTTCGGAGTCCACTGCAGCGCCTGGTGGAACGCTTCCGACGCATCGTCCATCACCTCGAAGAGATCGTCTTTGTCCGTATCGCGCTGGGTTTTCCTGCGTCGCGGCAGCTCGATTCCCACGCGGGTCGCGACGTGCTCTACCGCCTCCGGAAACGTGAACCGCTCCGTGAGCGTGAGGAACTTGAACACGTCGCCGCCCGTGCCGCACCCGAAGCAGTAGAAGAGCCCCTTCACGCGGTCGACGTGGAACGATGGCGACTTCTCCCGATGAAAGGGGCACAGCCCTTTATAGCTCTTGCCCGCGAGCTTGAGGGGAGTGACCTGCTGCACGAAGTCGACGATGTCCGCCGACGAGCGCACCTGCGCGATCACCGTGTCGTTGAGGTCTACGAAGGCCATGTTCTTCTTGATGGATCAGTGAGCCCTTTCGCGGAGTCTACGAGTCTTCAAGCCTTCGAGTCTTCGAGTGGTGAGTCCGCGGAGTCCGCCGGTCTTCGAGACTGAGCGTCATCGAGGGATGAGGTTTCACAGTTCCACAGTCTTGGAGTGTCATATAGGAAGGTCGGCGAAAGAGATAGAGGGCGCTTGCACCTGTGAGCCTATGCACCTATGAGCCTCCTCGAAGACTCGAAGACTCGAAGACTCGAAGACTCGAAGACTCGAAGACTCGAAGACTCGAAGACTCGAAGACTCGAAGACTCGAAGACTCGAAGACTTGA